>CAYGYB010000372.1:0-1502 GCA_964354015.1 uncultured Candidatus Bathyarchaeia archaeon | reverse complement strand
GCTCCAAAATAAAACGCTTAAATGTTTGTTGTTCAATCTTGAAACAAGTGTGAACGCTTATGGCTGAATCAACTGAAAAAACGAGCGAGAAACTGCCTATTTCCGAAATATACAAAGTTATCGACTACGTCACGATTTTTAAGAGCTCAAAATGGTGGGAAGCTATTGTAGTTTCTGAGGCTTATGGAAAACGTTCAATTGGGGTTTATCTTTGGGTGAAAAGGAACGATGTTTGGAAGAGGAAAAATAAGTTCAGCGTTAGGAACATGGATGAGTGGAATAAGCTTAAGGCCGCTGTAGAACAGCTTGCCCCGAAACTTGCATCAAAATAAGCGGCTTTACAGTCTGATAATGATCGAATACCCAAGCAAATGTCTGCCTGCCTAACCAAAGAATAGGCGTGCAACCGTCTTCGCTCCTCAGCCATTTCTAAAGTCATAAATTATAATAATTAGCCATTCAAAATAGAGTGTAGGGCCTGATTATGACTTTCCAATTAAAAAAATTTATCGAGAACATCGTTCGTCAAAAAGCTCCTGGGCCATCAACTACATTTTCCATGTTTCACATTTTCTACGCGTTGGAGCTTATGGCTGCGAAGCCAATCGGGCGCAACAAGTTAGCCGAGAAACTAAACGTAGGCGAAGGTGCCATCCGCACTATAATAAGCCGCCTTAAGGATGGTGGTTTGATTGTAACTTCAAAAGAGGGTTGCAGGCTTACAGAAAAGGGGGCAGACGTCTGGGAGAAAATTGAAGAAATTTTTCCGAAAAGAACTGAGATCGAAAGAACTCCGTTAACAACCGCGGAATACAATTACGCTTTTTTAGTCAAGAACAGCGGAAACAAGGTCAAATCTGGCATAGAGCAACGAGACGCGGCTATAATGGGAGGTGCGAGACGAGCTGTTGTCATCGTGTCCAAGAATGGTCACTTAATGATCGAATCGGTAAGCAAGAGCATAGAAAACGATTTTCCCGAAGCTTCAAATAAGATTTTAAAGGACCTCAAACCCGAAGAAAATGATGTTATCGTAATCGCAGGTGCAGATAATCCGTTAAAAGCGAAACGTGGGGCTTTCGCCGCGAGTTGGGTACTATTGGGCAACAATAACAAAGCGTAGAGTGCCTGCGCTTGTCAGCCTTAGGATGTGTATTTTTCTCCTCCTGTTAGAATGCGCTCCAGAATGGTGTTAAAGTTTACCAATCCTTCGTTCGTTTTGGCTGAAACCGGAATCAACAGGAATTTTATGCCAAGCTGATTAATTGCGTTCATCATGTTTCTGCTGAAAAGGCGTTTTGTGCCTTCCAGTCTCTGCTCGATCGAATCCTCTAATGATCTTGGATTAGCTGCCCAATCGGTGATTGTTGCAACTTCTTTTTCTGGAATCAAATCGCATTTTGAAAGCAGGTGCACTTGAGGTTGGAAAAATCTGTTGTAGACCGCGGCTGAGAGAAACATGTTAGAAACATAATTAAGCGGGTTAATGGAGAAAACGGCGT
>CAYGYB010000371.1:1094-1512 GCA_964354015.1 uncultured Candidatus Bathyarchaeia archaeon | reverse complement strand
CCTGTTACTCTGAAAACCTTCAATTTACTCATCTTCCTGCACAACATCCAGTGCAGTCCCAATTATAAACATCTCGGGTCCAGTTGTCAAAGACCCAGCAACAGCCGCACGCGAATTCCCAAGTAAACCCGTACCCACATAAGGTATCCCGCAGTTAATCGTGCCCACGTCAACAGGCACTTTAAACACGTTCTCCAAAAGTTTTCGCTCATCATCCCTCAACAGCGGATGCGCCAAAACGCCTTTGTTTGTAGCCACCGCTAAAGCGCCAACATAGGGCAACCCAGCAATTTCGCAGGGAACAGCCTCAACACCCAACGCGTCAGCAATCTGCCTTATGTCAGGTTCCTTGAAACGCGGGTCAATAACCGCGCCATAATCATTCGCCAAAACCAGATTACCGTAAGCCGTCTTCTTA
>CAYGYB010000371.1:0-1084 GCA_964354015.1 uncultured Candidatus Bathyarchaeia archaeon | reverse complement strand
CTTCTTAGTCTCCATCACCGTTATATTACCCTCAAATAACGAGCGGAGACAGGTAAGTTCTTCTTCGCGAACAAAGTGCGGAAGCAGAATCCCGTTAGAGTTCGCGCACGCTAACGCGCCAGCCAGCACGGAACCGCCGATGGAAGTGTGCGCAAGCTTCACTTTCAACCACTCAGCCATTTTTTCAGCTTTTTCCAGCGGAAACATCGGCGGAGCTACAATAATCTTTTCAGTAGCAAGCGAGTACACGCCTATGCTTGCGCTTCCAACGATGCTGGACAAGTAAACGGTCACGAACCAGTTCTCCTTCAACTAAGCGGGCTGTTAACGGCAAAATCTGCCGCGCCCTCCCTTTTGTATCTTGCGGTTCGCATCTGAAGTTCCACCGCAAAAAGATTAATGGGCACGCCGCGCAGCCTACGGCACAGTTTTCAGCTCGGATTCTGAAAATTAATGATTAGTCATAACTATTTTGTATTCACAGAAGCTAAATACAATCAATGCAAGAACGCTTCTGAAACAGTGCGACCGAGAAAGGCGAACAAAAATGTTGCTGGAATTGCTAATAGTGGGTTCTTGGCTTTCCTTTGCAGCTTATTGCTCTTGGTACTTCTTCAAAGCAAAAACTTTCCAGCCTTTAACCCTAGACGACCTTGCCTTGACTTGGCGAATGCACAAACAACAAACAAGTTGCACAGCATCCCGCCTCCACAGCTTACTCACAAGAAACAACGAGGTCGTGGGATTCAAATGCGAATGCGGTTACGAGTTCCAGCAAAAACGCTTAATAACGCAGAAAGTCCGCAAACCACGAGGTTTTAGCGGAAACTTGCCCCATCACTCCTTCAAAAGCTCTGCAGGAAAGTGGGAAGAAAAATTCTGATCATAACTTTGCTGGAAAGACGCTGCTCTCAGCAGATTCAGCAATCTTGTTTGTCAAAATGGCTTACGTGACCCTATCTAACACGCTTTAAGAAATACTTAAAAAGAAAGGGGAAGATGGTTTTAGCTGCGTTTTTGCAGCTTATCATCGTTTTCTGACTAGCAATAGGTTAACTAAGCCTATGACGATGGCTATGACGAC
>CAYGYB010000370.1:0-1548 GCA_964354015.1 uncultured Candidatus Bathyarchaeia archaeon | reverse complement strand
CAGTCTCTGTCAACCACTCGCAAAAGACAAAAAAAGTCAATGCCTATCGTTTGCGTTTCTTGAAGTAAACGATTAAACATAGGCTTACCGTAATGGCTGTTGTGCCTGAAGAGATGGCGGCAGAAGTGGTTGAGGAAGGCTGTGACAAGTTAAAATCTTGCAGCTCTATCTTTGATGTGTTTGCCCATTCGGGCAATTCGATGCTGACGCTGTCAATTTCCACTGGCGCCATGAGCGGAAAGTTGTCCCTGACGCAAACAACCTCCTCCTCGCCGCCGCCAAAATAACGGACTACAAGTTTAATTGTGTATGGCAAGTCGCCTATGCCATCGCCGTTTGCGTCTGAACCATTATAGTCACCCCAGTAGTTGCCAACTGAGCCATTGTCCCAGAAATTGACTGAAACCGTCATGTTAGGGTTGCCATCACGAACCCATGGATCCGAGTAGAAGTCGTAAAAATAGCGATCCCACCAATTGTTATTCTTCACAAGGTTGAGGTAGATTCGGTTGTTGAACGCTTCTCCTAGAGCAAAGCTGCCTACGTCGCAATCTATGATGGCGTTAGCCATGATTATGTTATTGGAAGATAACCAGAGTTCCACTCCATAACCAAATCCAGCAACACGATTTCTATAGAAAAGGTTGTTATGGCTGTTTGAAAAACTGATGCCGCAATAACTGCGGGAGTTGGTTGTAACGTTGTTTCCTGAAATTATATTATTCTTCGAATTACCAAATGCTATTCCTTGGCACACATTGTCTCTAATAACGTTAAATGATCCCTCTATATAGATGCCATAAGGAGCGTTCCTGGCAACTTCAGAGAAGGACCCGTTCAGCCGAATTGGTCCGCTCCCAGAATTATCAGTTATGCGGCAGTAGGACCCCTGCACTGTGATACCCGAAGAGTAGCTCCTAGTTACGTTGTTGCCTATTATTTGGGTCCTGTTGCCTGTTATTGAAATATCCCCGCCTGGGTATATTATTACAGTAAGGTTAAGGAGTGTGAAGTCGTCTGCGGTGATGGATATTGCGTCAGAATAGCTGAAGAAAGGTGTTGTAAGAATCCATGAGACGTTGTAGGCTGGGTACAGATTTATTACGGTGTTTTTGGCGCTTTCTCCCACGATCGAGAGCGTCTTGTCTATCACCACTGTTTGATTTATTGGTCCCTCATAGTTTCCTTTTCTGAAATAGATGGTTGCACCTTCTGCCGCATGATGTACTGCATCGTCTAGGGTGGCATAATCATCTGGCACTACGATATACGTTTTCCCAACGGGAGAAGGCTCTGGTTCTGGCTGCAGTTCTGGTTCCGTTTGAGGTTCAGAGGTGGGCGTTGGGGTTGGTGTCTGTGTTGGGCTAGGGAGTGCGTTCTGAAAGCTCGTAGCGTGAATTAGGGCTCCAAATATTAGGGCGGAGCAAGTTACCATAAGCACGATTAAGGCAACTTTCTTGTTCACGGAACGATCGCCTCCATTATACTAGGCTTTTTTCTGCTGTAAAAGCGTTTTTATCAAGGTTTCTTGACTAACCTGTTTTTTCT
>CAYGYB010000369.1:0-1573 GCA_964354015.1 uncultured Candidatus Bathyarchaeia archaeon | reverse complement strand
ACGCCTTCTTTGTAGTCTGTTGGCGCAATGTAAACGGGCACGAACGCTTTCAGGCTCATGATTGCCGCGTTAGTGAGCAGCGTGTCGCCTATGCTGTTCGCGATTTTAGCCACAGTATTCGACGTGGCAGGCGCAATTAGAAGGAACTCGTACTTGCGCATTTGCATCCACGCTGCAAGAAACGGCGCGTTAGAGTTAACTTCAACCGTGACTTTCGCGAAGTTTTGTTTCAATTCGTCTTCGAGCCTGTAGAATTTTAAGACTGTTTCTGCCGCTTTGGACAGGAAAACCTGTATCTCCACCGTGTCCTCGTATTCTTTCTTTATTGCTTTCATGGCTTCCATGTACTCGGCGATTTTGTCGCCTGCACCCGTGATTCCCCACGCTACCTTTCTCTTTTTGCTTTCAACTTTCTCTGATGCCATGGTCAATTACCTTCTATTTTTCGTATTCTTTTAGAAAAGCAGCAAATCTTTTTACCGTTTTCTTTAAGCTCCTAAACCCTTCCTCATCTTGTTTTGCGCCTTCTAATGTGTCTTTGGTCCAGAAGGTGGCGCCCAAGTTTGCGCCGAAGAATCCGCCGCTGACTGGCACCATGCCGTTGAGAACGTAGAAGGTTAAGATTTGCTGTAATGCCGCTTCCTGCCCGCCAACTCTGTCGCCGCCTAACGCAATGCCCATGCCCACTTTATGCTTGAAAAAGTTCTTGTCAGCAGCCACTACAGCGCGACATCTATCCATTACTGCTTTGGTTTGGGCGCTGACGCCGCCGTTGTACACTGGCGTGGCAAATATTACGCCTTTTGCTTCGCGGAGCAGCGCGTAAACTTCTTGCATGTCGTCTTTGAAAGCGCATTCCTTATGTGTTAAGCAGTGGTCGCAGTGAGTGCAGAAGCCTATGCGTTTGCCTCTGACAGTCCAGAAGCGCGTTTCAAAACCCTGCTTTTTCAGCATCCGCAAAGCTTCTTTTAGGACATGCTCGGTGGCTTGCTGCCGCGGACTACCACAAATACCAACAATCATAAAGGCTCATCCGAGAATCAATAATAGCTGATGCGCATTAAAGCATTATCGATAAGCTCGGCTCCTAAGCACAACAGTTCGCACCGTCATATTTGGAGCCTAATAGAAATAGAATGCAGAAACCTATAGGGGGTAGGTCCGTATTGGCGGTTTTTCGCGTCAAAAGCATGCAGAAAACGCTACTGGAGACTGGAAAAGGAAAAAATCTGGTGGGTGCGAAAAAAAGAGGAGTGAAAAAGAGAGTTTATCTTACGAAATCGTCAAAGCTCCAGTAATGCTCTTCTTCTTGCATGACTATGTCTTCGAACATTCGCCGTGTCTTCGTGTCTCCGCGTTTAAGCGCTTCCGCAATGATTTTTCGGTACAGCACTATAGCGGTGTTTTCAGCTTCATGGTCCAACTTCAAGAAGTCATCAGCGGTCTCGCCGACCTGCGGCAATGGATCTGGAGCAGTCACTGCTTCGCCTTCAAGCAAGTAGATCCTCTCAGAAATCTTCTCTAAATGCTCCATTTCCACCTTGAAAATGCCTTTCAGCATTTCGCTGACAAC
>CAYGYB010000368.1:0-1581 GCA_964354015.1 uncultured Candidatus Bathyarchaeia archaeon | reverse complement strand
CACTAAAGCGCATCCGTACGTTGTGAATTACGTTTACGGTTTAGGCGGAAGAGACTCAAGCCCGAAGGAACTGCGAGCAATATACGAGGATTTGCAGCGCATACTTCGGACTCAGCGTGTTGAGAAGCCATTACACTACTTGGGGTTAAGAGAATAAAGGAGGAATGAAAAAGAATGGCAACTCAAGAATGGAAGTTCACCACAAAAGACATCGCTGAAAAACCAGACTTGTTCCTGTCTGGGCACAGAGCTTGCGCGGGTTGTGGACCTGCAACTGTTTTGAGGTTGATAATGAAAGCGGTGCGGGGACCGACGATTGTGACTGAGGCTACTGGCTGCATGGAAGTGGTCTCGTCGATTTATCCGTACACTTCTTGGGCTACGCCGTGGCTGCACACCGCTTTCGAAACCGCTGCTGCGAACGCTTCGGGGATTGAGGCGGCGTTGAAGGTTATGAAGAAGAAGGGCAGGGTGAAGCAGGAGCAGGTGGATGTTATCGCGTTGGCGGGTGACGGTGGCACGTATGATATTGGCATTCAAGCGCTTTCTGGGGCGGTTGAGCGTGGACACGATTTTCTGTTTGTGCTTTATGACAATGAGGGTTACATGAACACGGGGATTCAGCGCAGCGGAGGCACACCGAAAGGTGCAGCAACGACCACTTCGCCTGCTGGCTCGGTTATGCCAGGGAAGCTGGAGCATAAGAAGCCTATTTCGGAGATTATGGTGGCGCATGAGATGCCGTATGTGGCTACTGCTGTGCCGTATTACTGGCGTGACATGCTGACGAAGGTGCGGAAGGGCTTGGAGGTTGAGGGTCCAGCGTTTTTGCATGTGTTTGCGCCTTGTCCACGTGGTTGGCGGAGTGACCCTGCGAAGTCTATTGAATATTCGAAGCTGGCGGTGGAGACATGCGTGTTCCCAATATGGGAAGCGGTGAACGGTCAACATCAATTGTCCACGCCGAGCAAGCTGATTGCGCTTGCGCCGCAGAAGAAGAAGCCTGTGACTGATTACTTGCAGGGGCAAGGGCGGTTTAGGCATTTGTTTACGCCGCAGAACAAGAAGTTGCTAGAAGAGATTCAACGCATTACAGACGAAAAGTGGCAACGCTTACTCAAAAAATGCGGCATGCAACCGTCATAATCCTTTCTTTTTTAGAGTTATAGGCGAGAAACTAGCGGCTCGGAACAGTCTATAGCCCCCTTATTTAAAGTATATAAAGACTGAAACAAAATAGAACCACCACTTCACGGCTGAACAATTGGCGTTAGCGGCTCTGAACTATTTTCTTTGGTAGTTGTTTACTTTAACGGTTAAGCCGTGAAAGGTATTTTTCTACTTCGTTTTCTGCGTTGTCCGCCTTGATGAATATGGGCACGTTCTCTATTCCCGTGGCAATGTAGCTGGATAGGAGCCATTCGCCGGGCGCAAACTCCAACGTTTTTTCAAGGATTCCCTTGTCTATCATGAAAGTTTCGCTCACCAACGCCCTATCGTATGGACGGGGCAACGTGCCCACAAAATACGTGTGAAGCTGCTGCAACGCATTAGTGTTCAAGTAAGCTATGCGCTGGGTGG
>CAYGYB010000367.1:0-1588 GCA_964354015.1 uncultured Candidatus Bathyarchaeia archaeon | reverse complement strand
GCCATTTCCATAGGCAACAACTAGAATCCCTGTTTTATCAGGCGGAAGCGTAACTCTGCCAAAAGGATTCCCTGAGCCAGACGCAACAGTTCCATCCGCTGCCCACGACGATGTCTGCAACGTGAAATCTTCACCCCAGAAAACAAAAGACGCATTATACGCCAAAGTATCCGCAATACCAGCCGTTTCATTAACATCATAACTATGCGCCAAAATCACTTGCCGCGCCGATAAAGACTCAACAAAAGGAATCAACTGTGCGCTACTGGAATGCTCAGGCGTGTAGAAGCCAACGCCGGTAACGCCGCCAACATGCGCGTAAGCCATAAAAACGTAAGTGAGAGTGGCGCTTGACGTGAAATCGAAAGTAACTGAAGCGGAACCTGCCGCGTCAGTATGAACGGTGCTCGCGTTACTTGTCAAGTACTCAGGATAAGCTCCACTCAACGAGACAGGCATAAGGCAATAGCTCACCTCAGCGTTTGCAAGTGGAAAGCCGACACCGCTGACGTTAATCGCCAGCGTCAACGGATTACTGCTAACCTCAGCTATGGCGACTGTCACCAGAGGCGTTAATGTCAACTGAAAGCCATACGTGCCATATATTCCAAGCATCTGTAACGCCGAAGAATAATTAACAACAGCGTTCATGGGCACCAACAGAGAATTGCCCAAACCCACAGACATGTTACTGTACGTCAAGCCTGTTTTCTCGTAATAGACAGGCGCTCCTGTTGACGAGTTTAAGCGCATAAGCGAAGAAGAATTAAGCACATACTGAGTGAAACTTGTGTCATGCAACCCAAAAACCGCCGGCTCCCCATCTAAAGGAACGCCCGGATTCAACAGCATAGTGTCCAGCAAATCGCTGCATTTTGTTGCAGCTGCCCTGTGCTGCTGGTAAATCGCCGCGGTCTGAATCGTCTGGTTAAAGAGGCTGATGAAAAGCAGAATAGCCGCTAAAAGAATAGTAACCGAAACCAAGTGGTCTATAGTTGCTCCTGCCAGATTACTCCATCTCCTCATCCCAGAAATACAGTTCAATTGTTTTGTTGCTGTACTTTTCGGCATGCAGATACGCAGAGGTTGAATTGCTCATGAAAGTCGAATTCTGCCATATAGCGTTCTGCCCCAACGTAACTGCCGCGGTAACCGAGATTTCAACACCCTTAAACGCGAGAGTTAGTTCCACAACCTTGGAATCTTGGGTGTTAACCGTACCCGTTGCCGTATACGCGTAGCCTTCTATGAAACGCGGAATATCCAACGTCTTATTAACATTGCCAGCGCCTATCTTTTCATTGTCCAAGAAGGAATACGCCTGTTGAATGGAGCTGCCCAAGTGGCTTGCTGTTTCTTGCAGAGCAAGTGTTCTGCGGGAATCCACCCAACCGTTCATTATCACGCTGGCTGCAAAGGGCAAAAGGAAAATCTGCAGAATCAACAGCGGAACCATAATGATGTATTCGATAGTTACGTGCGCCACTTGTTACCCTCCATATTTGCTTACGTGTGCAGTCCTAACGAGATAATCACCTTACCAATGTAGAACTCCACAACGGAACTATCAGCAGGACTATCCGTAATA
>CAYGYB010000366.1:0-1599 GCA_964354015.1 uncultured Candidatus Bathyarchaeia archaeon | reverse complement strand
TACCCTGCAAGACTACCCTATCAAAAGCAAAGCCACGAGCAAAGCAACAGACATCACGCTGTCGGCAAAAGAACTCTCAATGGGAATAACGAAATTATCCGGGTCCAGACCTTTCTTAAACGTAAGAATTGCAACCCCATAGGATAATAGAACTATTGCGGCAACAGCAATTACGTTGGCAATCAGCAGGACAGGAATGAGACCGGAAAAAGCGGAAAATGAGAACATGCCGTGTATTGATAGGGCTGAGATCGCCAAAACAACGAACATTATAATCGAAGCCGCCCACGCACTAAAAATGTTTCTCGCATGGTTTCGTATAGAGGAAAAGGAAGGCGTAAGTAGACCCAGAGCAAGTTTTGTTGTTGCGGTGGAGCCGACAACAGAGCCAACATCACCTACCATGTCGATCAAAGCTGGATAGACTGTGTAAATCTCCTTGCGATCTCCTACAAAATCGCTTATTCCCTTGAGGATTGTTCCAGTTATGTTAACGATGAAAGCTACAAACAACAGTGTAGCCAGAGACTCCTTTAGGGTTTTGATGAATTCTGGTTCGCGTCTGTTCCTTGAGAAAATGTAAAAAGCAAGAAGTAAATGGGTTAAGCCGATTATAGCAATAACCCACTTGCCTAAATCGAAAAAGAAGAATAAATTGAGTACAGCAATGTAGCAGAGTGTAATGAAAATGTCGGCGGTGGTGGACATTATTGGGTACACAACAATATCAGGGTCCAAACCTTTCTTGAACGAAACAAAAGCTACTTTTATAGTTAGCAAAGAAAGGGACAGGCCTATAGCCATAGTTGCCACCACCACGGACAGGATAGCTGGGAAATCCGCAACTGTTATTCCCCAAAACAGATGGCCAAAAACTAATGAAATTGTACTCATTGCGACGCCTGTTGCCAAAGTCACAACGACCAGCGCTTCAATCAGTTTATAGAAACTTTTTGTGTTCATGGAAAATCTGGGGTAAATAGTGCCGAGGTGCAACGCTGTGCTCAGACGCCCACTGAGCAAACCGCCTATCACGCCTTTTGCGCTAACAATTGCAGGGTAAAGGGCTATGGCCCATGGAGACAGCCGAAAAACGCCAAGTTGAGAAGCAACCATAAAGCCGGCAAACAATCCGCCTAGGTCGAAGAAATAAGCGAGCAATGTCTCTTTAAGTGCGCCTACGAACCCTTTGGAACTGCCGGCATGCGTCACTCTCCGCTACCTCCTTGAGATTGCATCAAGGCTGTGGAAAAGAGCGGATTGCAAAAGTTTAGAAAACAAGGAAAACTGCGTGACTTGAGATTGACTGAGCCTATGCAGAATTGTGTCTTAAGATCTGAAGATGACGCTGAAGAGACGCTGAAACGGTGATGCGCACCGACGACTACTGTCATAACGTTCATTTTCATGCGGATATCGTTGTTTTCCAACCATCTCATAGGCACCGCTTCGAGGGCATTTTTGTCCGTGAGCTGCCAAGCTTCACTTCAACCCTAACTCTAAATTTTCTATGAAGGGAAGCACATTGCTTAAATAGGTTTCTAAGAGTTAGTAGAAATCCATATTCTGATTTCACAACCGTTTTAATCATTCGAGCTT
>CAYGYB010000365.1:0-1610 GCA_964354015.1 uncultured Candidatus Bathyarchaeia archaeon | reverse complement strand
TAAAGGCAGACTAATAAATGCTTAGCCCTTGTGGCTATCGCCGCTATTTTTGCATTTTTAGAAAAAAGGAGCAATAGTTATCGAAAAAAGAAAAAGATACTCATTTTCTCAGTTTCAGCAAGTAGTTCTTCTTGTTGGCAACTTCGTCTAGTAGTGAATGCATGATTTCGGATTTCGCTTTAAGGTCTAATCCCTTCGCCTTTTCTCTTGCTTCATTCAAAACCGTTTCAAGTTCTCCAATTTCCAAGACGGTTGCGGCTATGCAGTAGAGGGTTTTTGAGCGTCCTTCATTGAATTCCGCCAGCATCTCTCTGAGAAGTTTTTCTCTTGTTTTCTGTTGTTTTTCAAACTCTGCAATGCCGTTTTTCTGAATGAAGGCTATGTTGTCTTCAACTTTCTGGTAGCATAGAAAGGAGTCGCCCTTTTTGCCCATTTCCCTGTGTTTTCTCCACTTTTCGCAAGTTTTATTCTCTTCGCAAAATCCGCAGAACCCTATGGCTTTTTTCTTGAGTGCGCAGTTATGGAAGGGGCATGCAGCGCCCATTCTGTATGCGCTTTTGCAGCCTGGGCATTTGCTTTTTGTTTCTCTGTGGTAGGCTGGGCAAAGCCTGCATGAAAGACCGCAAATGCCAATTTCAGCATGGCTTATTTTCATTGCAGTTTTCACACTGTGGATAGTATTATGCTGCTCTATAATGTCTTTGCGCCTATAAACGCTAATAGCCGACTGTTAGAACGCGTAACTGTTGCGGGTTACAGTAACTATTTATTTTTTCCGCGCCATTAAGTGCAGTGGATGCGTTATGGAGAGCGTCGTCGAGAAACTTCAGCGAGTCGGGCTTACCGAGTACGAAGCTAAAGCGTACTTGGCTCTGCTGAACATGCATCTAAGCACAGCTACGCAGGTTTCTGAGAAATCAGGTGTGCCCCGCACGAGGATTTACTCAGTGCTGGAAGCTTTACGGAACAAGGGTTGGGTGCGCGTGTACTCAGGCGTGCCGCTGCTGTTCAAAGCCGTTCAACCGTTAAAAGTATTCGAGAAAGCCAAGGAAGACTACGCTGAATTCTTGGAATCCGTCAAGACGACGCTCAAAGAAGAGGTGAACAACATGAAAGAAAAATTCGTGATAAAAAGATTCGACGTAGGCTTAGAAGGATTAAAAGAAGAGATTAAGAAGGCTAAAACCGTGGAAATCAGCAACGCCACAGCAGACTTCATTAAAAAAGTAAGCGTCGCCTTCAAACCAGACGCCATGGTGAAAGTGCTCCTGTTTCCCGCCGAAGCCAAACCAGACAACATGCAGCAAGTGCAGTTCAAGCAGGCTGAAGTGGCCATTGTAACTATCACGCGAAACAAGGAAGTGCCCTCAATGTCCATCATACTCGACGAGAGCAGAACATTCACTGCTTTCCAAGACCCTGTAGACCACAAGTACATAATCGAAGAAATGCTGTATGACGAGTGTTCCAAATGCTTCGGGGAATGGAGCAACCTCGGCTGGAGCTCAGCCACTCAACCGTAAAGGTGAAAAAAATGCCGATTGTGGATGGGAAATACGAGGCGAAAATCGGCACTACGTTTGCCACTACGGAAGAGGGCATAGCTGAAA
>CAYGYB010000364.1:0-1616 GCA_964354015.1 uncultured Candidatus Bathyarchaeia archaeon | reverse complement strand
AATGACCGAACACTACTACGCCGAGCAGCCGCAGTCAGAGGCAAAATTCGGCTTGATACGCACGCAGTTACGCGGCAGACCCTTCGAGTTCGTCACCGCTTCCAGCGTCTTCAGCACCAAACGCGTCGACCTTGGTACCCATGTGTTAATTGAAGCCATGCAGCTCCCAGAAAAGGGGTGCGTGCTGGACATAGGCTGCGGCTACGGCGCCATCGGCATAGCAGCCGCCAAATTCAACCCAAACCTCCGCGTAGTCCTCACCGACGTGAACAGACGCGCTATCCTGCTGGCGAGGCAAAACGCCGAACGCAACCATGCCCGTAATGTCGAAGTCCACCAAGGCAACCTGTACCAGCCCGTGCAGAACCAATGCTTCGACTGCATCCTGTCAAATCCGCCCGTCAGCGCAGGCATGGAAACCGTCTTAGCCCTAATCCAAGGAGCACCAGCGTTCCTTTCCTGCGGAGGCACGTTGCAGATGGTGATTCGCTCCAAAATCGGCAAAAAAACGCTGCCCAACGCGTTCACGGAAGCCTTCGGCAACTGCGGCATTCTCGCCATAGAAAGCGGCTACCGCGTGCTCATAGCAGAAAAACAGGAAAGCTGACTCTTCAGTCCGTTACTCTGTTAATGCTACAAAACTCATTTTTGACGCAGTTCTTCCACGAGGCGGACAACTTGCTCTATTATGTATTCGTTTATCTTTCTGCCCTTGCTCCTCGAAGCTTCAGCGGGGTCGCCAGTTATTCCCTTGGGAAAATACTCTTCTGGGTGGGCAACAACCTCAAACCGTGGCATGTCAGAAAAACTTGCTTCTCCTTTTTCTTTAACTAATTCTGGTTTAATGTCCATCATGCGAGCTGTCTCGATTGCTCCGCCGTGCCCGTCTTTCTCGTTGAACCCGAGTTTGTCCCTCATCTCAAGTGCATAGTCAAAATCGGGCACGACCATAATTCTGACTTTTCTGACAGAGCCAGCGCACTCGACTTGGTTGACGACGGTTTGGGCTGCGAGCTTTAACGCAGTCATGTGCGAGGAACCAGAGTGACCTGTAAGCACAATGATTCGGTTGAAACCGTGACGAACCAACTCAGATAGGACATCTTGAGCAACACCGAGTAAGGTGTCGAATTTTATCGTTAACGTTCCCGAAAAGTTGCGCCCCGCATTGCAGATGCCGTACCTGAACGGCGGAGCCACAAGGCAACCTGTCTTCTTGGCAACTTCCAACGCGACATACTCTGACTGCACGCTGTCTGTGCAGAGCGGCAAGTGTGCGCCATGCTCTTCCACGCTGCCCACTGGAAAAATCACAACTGTCTCTGCTTTAGCAGCTTTCTCTGCTTCTTTAGTGCTGAGTTCGTCCAACCAGAAATGTACGGTTTTCTTTTCTGCACCCTTCTTTGCCAAATTTACTCCTCGCTGCACTCTCTTATTGTATCGCAAATTCATAAATAAGTTTGGATAACCCGCTTAGGCGCGCGCAACCATGAGACTTGTTTGCTGTAAAGGTTTAAGTGCCGTTAAGAAACTATAATAAAACCGCCTAAACATGAATATGCAATAAAGCGTGCCGGGGTCTCCTAGCCAGGCAGGGAGCAAGCCTGGAGATGGCT
>CAYGYB010000363.1:0-1627 GCA_964354015.1 uncultured Candidatus Bathyarchaeia archaeon | reverse complement strand
AGAAACGCGCGTACTTGCGAATGTTATCGTAGATGACTCTGCCCTGCTCCACAGCCTTCACTATCGTAGCAAAATTGTCATCATTGAGAATCACATCAGAAGCTTCTTTCGTAACATCCGTTCCCGTTATGCCCATCGAAACGCCCACATCAGACGCCTTCACAGCCGGCGCATCATTAACACCATCACCCGTCATGGCCACAATATGCCCTTTCTTCTTCCAAGCATTAACAATCTTCAGTTTATGCTCAGGCGACACTCTCGCGTACACGCTGACCTTTTCCACTTCCTGCTCAAACTCCGCGTCGCCAAGCTTGTCTAACTCGGTGCCAGTTAACACCAAGTCGCCTTCTCTGAAAATTCCAACTTCCTTAGCTATAGCCACCGCCGTGAGCTTATGGTCACCCGTTATCATCACGGTCTTTATCCCCGCCTTCTGACAAACCTTGTTAGCTTTGATGGCTTCTTCCCGCGGCGGATCAATCATCCCCTGCAAACCCGCAAAAACCAAATCCTTCTCAAGTGCCTCATCCTCAAATTTCTCCGCAGCACTGGGCAACTGCTTATAAGCCATAGCAAGAACACGCAGGGCATTACCAGCCAACTGCTCATTCGCCTGCAAAACCTTGCTAACTTTTGCCTGCGTCAACTTCACCTCTTTCCCGTTCTCACGTATATGCGAGCATCGCTCCAGAATTGTCTCAGGCGCACCCTTCACGTAGGCGACAACCTCATTCTGCGGCGTCTTGTGCAGCGTGGTCATGCGCTTTCTTTCAGAAGTGAACGGTATCTCACGAACACGCGGATAAATCCCATCCACCTCTTCCTTTCCAAGCCCAGCTTTTTCAGCGGCTACAATCAATGCACCTTCTGTCGGGTCACCGAAGATTTCCCAAAACTCCTGGCCCTCTTTCTTCCGCAACTGCGCGTTATTACACAAAGTGCCTATTCTAAGGAGAAGCTCAGCGTCTCCATCAGGCTTCACAACGTCTCCGCCTAGCTTAAACTCTCCTTTCGGCTCGTAACCTACACCAGTAACCTCAAAAAACTTCCCGTCAACATACATCTGGCGCACAGTCATCTCGCCTTTCGTTATAGTTCCAGTCTTGTCTGAACAGATCACCGTAACAGCGCCTAAACCTTCAGCCGAGGACAACCTGCGGACAAGAGCATTTCGTTTCGCGAATTCTCTCGCGCCAAGAGCTAACGCCACTGTCACTATGGCGGGCAATCCCTCTGGAACAGCCGATATAGCCAGAGATATTGAAGACATAAAAGCCTGAATAAAATCATTAATGTTTAAGTATCCTCTAGCAACAGCATCGAACGCTTCAAGAGCAAAAATAACCACACAAACAGCCACCACAACCTTCGCTATCTTGCCAGCGAACTTGTCCAATTTCTTCTGTAAAGGCGTTTCTTCTTCCTCAGCTGCCTGAACCATCTCAGCTATCTTACCAAACTCCGTATTCATACCCGTAGTAGTTACAACGGCTCTTCCCCGCCCATAAACAACATGCGTCGCCGTAAACAACGTATTACGACGCTCAGAAATCGCGGCGTCACTCTTCACAGGCGCCACATCTTTATTCACAGGCGCAGATTCCCCAGTTAAAACCGCTTCACT
>CAYGYB010000362.1:0-1629 GCA_964354015.1 uncultured Candidatus Bathyarchaeia archaeon | reverse complement strand
AATTCCAAGGACGCTACAACAAAAAAATATTCATGTTCAACGCCACCCGCAAGCCAGCGGAAGTCAAAACCAAATACGGCACTCACCGTTTCTCATCCCTCGCGCCACTACGCTTCCAATGCACTGTGAGCGATGACACTGAAACCATGTTCCGCCCAGCCATCTACAAAATCGCTAATTACAAACCATTAGATGCAGCGTCAGAGTTGCCAATTGACAAAATTCCCAACTGCGTAATCTCCAACATAGGCTGCTACCGCAACGTAGCCCGCCAAGGCAGCTCGATCAAGGTTGCAGGCACGTTGGAACGCGTGGAATCAATCAAAACAGGCGAAGTTTCCTACCAAGTCGTGGTAGGCACAGCCACTTCAGAGGAAGAGTACATTTGGCCCCTTTAACGCTTAGAGACCGCGACGCAATAATTACGCCTGAAGGCTTAATCTTCCGAGTCTTCGGTTACTCGCATCCGCCGCAAGCGTTCATCTGCGACGCTGAATACGCTTCAGCAAAAGTTTTCACGTCAAATGATCCGCGAGCGCCGAGAAACGGCGGAAACCAAAAATTCTACAAATTCTATAATGATGAAGGCTGGAAACTCATTTCTGCCCGCTTTCCACAGTACACGGTTTTCCATGAAATGCTCGGACAACGCGTCGTAGGCATAAAACAAAATGACATTGCCGAAGTAAGAAAACCCGAAGAACGACTACGCGCTCTGGCTGAGGCAGAAGCGAAAGATGAACTTCAAGACGCCACGCAACGCGTGCTAAGCATTGTCCTGCAAAACTCAGGCTTATCCACGGCGAACTTCGGCGTGTTTGGCTCTATGCTCCACGGCTTCCACCACCCAAAACTCTCAGACATAGACCTCATAGTCTACGGCATAAAGGAAAACGCCAAAATCCGCGAAACTCTGCAGGCATTGTACGCGGATGAGCTTTCAGGGTTCAAGAACGAGTTTGGCTCAGATGAAGCCATGAAGGGCAAGCAGTGGCGCTTCAAAAACTACGCGATCAAAGAGTTCATCTGGCACCAAAAACGAAAACAAATCTACGGCCTATTCAACGACGCTAAAAGTGGGCGAATCATAAAAGCAGAGTTTGAACCCGTAAAAGCATGGAGCGAAATTGCTTCAGAGTACGATTCGAAAGCGAGGATTCTGCGAAAAGGCTGGGTGAAAATCACCGCACGCGTAACAGCCGACAATGAAGCACCGTTTATTCCATCAGTCTACGGCATAAAGCCCTTAGCGGTTTTAATTGGCACAAGAGACGCCCTTGAAGCCGTGCGCGTGATTTCCTACATGGAAGAGTTCCGAGCGCAAGCGCAGAAGGATGAAACGGTTTGCGTTGAAGGCAACTTGGAAGAAGTTATAACTCCGCACAGCAGTTTCCACCAAATCGCCTTAACTTATTGCCCACGCTACTACGAGCAAGTTCTAAAAGCAACGGCTTCAAACCCGTGACAGCGCCATAAAATCAGACGGCACATTGCCCAGTATCATCCTGTAATGTTCGCGTTCTGTTCGCGTGTCTGTCACGTGTTCAATTTTTCCCTGAGCCACGATTGCTTCGCCCTTTTTGGCTTGTTCACAGAATCTGCCGCGGAACGAAACAATCTCCTCTATTG
>CAYGYB010000361.1:0-1634 GCA_964354015.1 uncultured Candidatus Bathyarchaeia archaeon | reverse complement strand
CTTGTCCGTCAAGGCTGTAGCCCATCCATGAGGCGGGTTTGTTCACGGTAAAAGCTAAAGAAACGTTGTTTGAAACGTAAGTCTTGTTTTCAGGCGAAACAACACGAATAGTAGGCGGAACAGTGCCGTAGCCGAAAGGCATGTACTGTTCATTTGTAGTTGCAGAATTTGTCATAACGATATAGCCTTCGTACGGAGCAAATATTCCACCGATTATGTAAAATTCATCGTTTAAAACGGCTACTCCAGCGTATCCTCTGGCTGTAGGCATAGAAGTACCATTAATCCAACTTTCAGTTAACGGATCATACATATGAGTTGCTGACTCATCAAAAAAATAAATGCCTTTAGAAGCCTTCACGCCTGATGCTACACCGATAGCGCAAGCTGACCCATAAGTAGGCGAAGTTTTCCCAAAGCTCCAACTATCAGCAAACGGATTATAAGTGAGAATTAATCCGCCTTGAGCGGGGTTTTCCTCTGTGCTCTTTGTAGCTATGAAATATATTTGGTTATTAAAGACCGCTGAGCCTAAACTAGTGATTCTAATTGGCGACGGCGTTTTTGTGGTCCAAGAGTCAGCATCAGGATCATATATTTCATTTGCCAATGTATATTGATATGCGTAAGTACCAACTCTTCCCCCTATAAGGTAGATTTTACCTGCTACAATGTTAGCGCCTGGCAAACTTCTTGCTGTAGGCATAGGCGCTTTAGTTTCCCACGTGTCGGTTGCTGGATAATAAACTTCATTTACTGCCGTGACGCTGCCGTTGCCGATATAACCACCTATACAATAGATTTTATTTTTGTAAACGGCAATTCCAAAATTGGTTCTAGCAGTCGGCATCGGAGCCTTGAAAGTCCACGTATCACTTGCTGGATCGTATTCTTCGTTAGAACTTGATACCGATCCATAACCCATTTCAGGTGAAAGAACATTTCCCATCAAGCTTAAATCATCTCCTCCGATGGCGTAAATTTTTCCGTTCACAACTGCAACTCCAAGACGCATTCTTGCATGGTACATTGGCGCTTTCGTTAACCATGAATCCTCTGAGACCGCAGATACAGGATAAGCTACGCTTATGCATGATGCTGTTAGGAAGACGAGAGCAAGCAGCAACGCGGCGCTTTTGCTCATTCTTATCCCAGTTATACTAGGGCTGTTTCGGTGATTAAAGGGTTTTTGTCAAGTTTTCTTGACCAACCGCCCGTTTTTTAGTCAAGATTTCTTGACTAAGCCGTCTGATGCTCAGGCTGTTTTGTAGAATGCGCATCGCCACTACACTTGGTTTTCTATTATGCTTGAAAAAAGAAAGGGGGAAACGTTCTGTTCCGTAAGCTGCTAATCGCCGTATATTGCGCCAATCCACGTGTCTGTGTAAACTGGTCTGGATTCGCCGTTGCCGTAGTAGTCGGTGAAGTACCAGAGATAATAATAGCAATAACCGTCCCAGTATGGGTTCTCCACCGAAACACTGTGCCACCCCTCTTGCACTTGCACTTGTACGCATCCGGTCCCAGCCAAGTTGCCGTCTATGTAGATTTTGGCGTAAAGCGGGTACATATTGTAATGAGCAGTAGCCACTGATAGCCAGTGATAAACTGGCACGTTCCCAATGTTTATGCTG
>CAYGYB010000360.1:0-1651 GCA_964354015.1 uncultured Candidatus Bathyarchaeia archaeon | reverse complement strand
CAAAAGTTTCACCGCTGAAATTCAAGCCAATGCGACTAGACTTCTTAACACGCAACGGCTCCCACAACCGCTCAGGATGATCATGCGGAACAAAACGGTAACACCTATCATCCTTACACTTTCCCTTACGCCTCTTCGCCTGCCCCATAGCCCAACACTTCTCGCGTACAGAACAGCCTTCACCACTACAACCCACAACAACATTCAGCGTATAGTCAAGGTACTCTATTTTTGTACGATTCGTTAAGAAGCCTCCTTGAATTTGACGCCCTGAGCCAAACAATAATAGTTACGGTCAGCATGCTTCTTAGCGATCAGGCCCTGCTTCTCCAAATCGTTAAGCGCATTATTCACTTCCGCAGCCGACACACTCCAATGCTCCTCCTCAACCGCCTTAACGATAACATCCAACCGCTGCCACGTATCCAACTTGCCCTTCCGCGCTACGAAGAGAACCTTACCACGCACACTATCCGTGCTGACCGTCACGAGTTTCTCAGCTACAGGAACATCCATAATAGTCGTAGTAACCTGCAACCCGACCTGCTTACTCTCAGGTGTATTACCAGTAGGTAAACTCGCTGCTGTAGGTAATGGAGTAGGTAAAATCCGACGCAGAACACTCCGCAACTCATCATAAAGCTTCAACTCCTCGCCTTGCGCCTCAAGGCGCTTTTCCAGATCAAGCTTGACATCTCCAAGAAACTTTAGCCGCTTCTGCACGGAATCCGTCAGCTTGCGGCCAGAACGAAACTCCTCAATCTCAACCCGAAGCGCCTCAAGTTCCACTTTATCTGTAACAGATGAAGTTCGTTGTGCATTATCATTGTGCATTAATGCACTCTTTTGTTCAAAAATAGCCTTGAATTTAGAAACGAATTCGCTGACGTTCATCAACTTAACCTGCGTAGCCTGCGGGCTCCGAATGAACTCACGTGTAGCGTGAAAAGTCTCCCGCTTTCGAAACTGCACCTTCTGATAGATAACTGGCTTCTCAGGATGCCACACCCAAGCTTCACCATTCTCCAGATTATTCAGCGAATCATACCACTGCTTAAGCTTCTCTTCATCTTCGTCTGTTTGCTGCTCAACCCACGCCTGAATCGCCTTTTTATCCTGGGGCGCCAAAGTCCGAAGAATCACCAAACAGTCAGATTGCGTAAGAATATTTTTGTTGAGAACTGCACTTCTCTGAGTAATCAAAGTGCAGCCGAGGTTATGGTTTCCGCCACGCCTCACAAAGCCATCGACCGATGATAAACACAAGTTTTCTTCAGGCCCAATTGGTTTTTGCGGAGCAAACATATCCGATTCTTCAATGAAAATGTGCCTTTCAACACGGTTTAACCGATAGAGCTCGTCAAGAAAGGCGATTACGGTCTTTCGGGAGATATATTTTGAGAAGCCGCTTAAATCCAAGACAAAGGAAATGTTCGATTCAACTATTGCCTTCGCAATCTCAGCTGCCTTCTCAGGAACCAACGGCAAATCCGCATGCTCACCACCAAAAACAACAATCGGCAAACCAGGCCCCTTCCCGTCAGCGCTAACACGCAAACCCCACCAAATACCCATACCATCAATGACGCCTATAGGACTCCCAGATTTCAGCATCCCCTCAGCCAAAACCGCAGCATTATAAGTCTTGCCA
>CAYGYB010000359.1:0-1654 GCA_964354015.1 uncultured Candidatus Bathyarchaeia archaeon | reverse complement strand
CCGACTACTTAACGCATGACACGGAAACGGGCACTTACGAGCCAACAGCGCGCGGCGAAGAAGTCACTCTCTTGAGGCTGTTGTTCGATGACGCGTGGCGGCCAAGGCACTTCACGAAGCTTTACGACAACGACAAAGCCAAGATATACAGAATCGACTACTAGCAAAAATCGGTTGGGAAAGAGATAAATTTTCTCGCAATAGCAGTATACTCCATGTGCCCTTACTTGGATTTCGCGAACGAAGAGAACATGAGCCTGTTCACTGACCTTTACGAGTTAACCATGTGCGCCAGCTATTTCGACAACAACAAGCTTGAGCCCGCTACTTTTGACTTGTTCATAAGGCGCTTGCCTGAAAACCGCTCCTATTTTCTGTTCGCTGGGTTAGAACAGGCACTGCTCTTTCTCGAAAACGTGAAATTCACTGAGAAGCATCTTTCTTACCTGCAAAAGCAAGGATTCAACAAGCAATTTCTGAATTACCTCAGGAACTTCAAGTTCACAGGCGAAGTGTGGGCTGCTCCCGAAGGCACCGTAGCCTTTCCATGCGAACCATTAATCAGAGTAACCGCGCCCATAATAGAGGCGCAACTGATTGAAACTTTCCTGCTTAACACCGTTAACTTGCAGACCACAATCGCTACAAAAGCTTCCCGCGTCGTAAACGCCGCCAAAGGCAAAACCGTAATCGAGTTCGGCTTAAGAAGAGAACATGGCATTGATGCGGGCATGAAAGTAGCCCGATGCAGCTACATAGCAGGATGCCAAGGCACATCAAACGTTCTAGCAGGACTAACATATGGGATTCCAGTTTTCGGAACTATGGCGCATTCCTTCGTCATGTCATTCGAGAAAGAGATAGATGCTTTCCGCGCTTTTGCACGGACTTTCCCCAGTAAGTCAACGCTGTTAATTGACACTTATGATGAGTTGGCAGGCGCAGAAAAAGCCGCGGTAGTCGCTAAAGAACTTGAAAAAGCAGGATGCAAACTAGGCGGGGTGCGGTTGGACAGCGGCGACTTGGCACAGGCAAGCAAAAAAATCCGAGCGTTACTGGATGAGAAGGGCTTGCGGTACGTTAAAATTTTCGCCAGCGGCGACTTAGACGAGTACCGCATAGCCGAGTTGCTAAGCAAGGGCGCTGAAATCGACGCGTTCGGCGTAGGAACCAGAATGGGCACTTCAGCAGACAAGCCCTACGTTGACGTAATCTACAAACTGTGCGAAACCACAAGTGCAAAGGGCGATTTTTCGCCGATAATGAAGCTAAGCGAAGGCAAAGCCACGTTGCCTGGGCGAAAACAAGTCTTCAGATTCAAAGGCAAGAAGGGCTTTTTCGCAAAAGACATGATTGCTTTGGCAGATGAGAAAATGGAAGGCGAACCGTTGCTGGCTAAAGTTATGGAAAACGGCAAAATAACACGTGCTTTGCCGTCCTTAGGTGAGATTCGAGCGGCAGCTTCGGAGAACCTGTCAAAACTGCCTGAAAAATACAAAAAGTTAACGAGTGCGCCAGCATATCCAGTGGAGTTAAGCCGAGCTCTTGAAGACTTGATTAAACGGTTGAGGCGGAAGCTGACGAAAACTGAGATTTTGAACCCGCCGTAGCGGCGTTGCCCTCATAATGGTCGATTCCCGTGCAGTTCGTTCAC
>CAYGYB010000358.1:0-1666 GCA_964354015.1 uncultured Candidatus Bathyarchaeia archaeon | reverse complement strand
CTAATTCAACAAAATAGCATAATATCCGCGCTTATTCTACGATATACACTAAACTCTAATCCCAAACCAAGTGTGGGTTTCCCTAGATCTATATATGATTGAGTTGCAACTTGAGTCTTAATGTTGAATTTAGTACAAGATTCACGCCTAAATTGGCACTCACAATAGGTGAGTTTGACTTAATAGCGTTAGAGCAGCAATAACAAAAACCGCCTTGAAAAGGCGCAACATAAACCCTTCAATGGGTGAAAAAATTGGAAAAACCAAAATGTAATAGTGCAAGAATTGCAGTAGCGGTTTTGGCTTTGTTACTGTTGTCTTCAATTGCGATGCTTATGAATTTTGCAGGCAACACTGCATCAGCAGATGATTACGGCGATCTGCTACAGTATGAATGGCCACAGCTGGGCGGCAACGCAGGTTGGCAGCTTTATTCTGCGGGTCCAGCACCAAACAGGCCAGAGATACTCTGGGCAAGCAGCTTCACGGGAACATCAGCGGCGGGACCTGCGGGGAGCGCGGTAACAGTGACGGCGTTCAACGGAAACGTCTATGGTTCCACTGCAAGTAGGGTTTATTGCTACGATGCCTTCACTGGTACGCTAAAATGGAGCACAAACGTTACAAACTCACAGACTGCCCCAACAAAAATCGACGATACCTACTGCTTCATTGACGGAGATTCTGGTGCCGGTGGTCTCGGTTGGGGATCAGGAGCCGGTGTCTCGCTTAACGGAACCGTATATATTATGAGGAACAGCGATGGTGTCATTGTATCAAGCTTTACTATTGAAGGAGTAGGTCAACCACCAGGTGCCGGCGGCTATTTCCCAGGCAGATATGACCCAGAAACACACATGAAGTACATAAGAGGTTTCAATGCACAGACTGACGAATGCTCCTACTACGCCATCAACCTTACGAATCCTTTACATCCAAGTTTGGGTTGGAAAACTGTTTTCGATGAATCGGGCGAAGAACTCGGAGCTGGCGGTGGAATGATCTTGGTGGGAACCGTTAACGGTGCAATATTGGGTATGAACGGCACAACAGGGGAAATCGAATGGCGAGCACTCAAAGTTGGTTTCGCCCAGTACACTGCTACATATGTTGATGGCATGTTTATACAAGCTTCAGCGAGCACAAGAATAACCGCTTACAACGCGACAACGGGTGAAATCATATGGGACAGGGATCAGGGTGGCAGAGCATTCTTCACCTTCGCAGGCGCAACAGCTTATGGACGCTATTACCAGCACAACTTAGCCGTTCCAGGCTTTGTGGGCTGCTGGGACATACATACAGGCGACATGCTATGGAAGCAACCTGCACTCTACTACCTCGGATACATAACCCCATGCGTGGCTGATGGAAAAGTCTACGTACAAAGATACTCTGGAACTGCTGGCGGAGTTCCAGCAAAACCAGACACCTTCTCATGCTTCGACGCACTCACCGGCGCATTACTCTGGGAGATTCAAGGAGTTTCAATTATAAATCCCTCAATAGCATACGGAAACCTCTACGCGGTAATCGGCAACACCGTCTGTTGCTACAGCACAGCGACACCTAAAGACTGGTCGATGTGGCGCGGAAACATAGACAAGTCCGGCTACGGTACGCTGGGTCCTCTAGACATAAGCACGCCGAAATGGGCTTTCAAGAC
>CAYGYB010000357.1:0-1670 GCA_964354015.1 uncultured Candidatus Bathyarchaeia archaeon | reverse complement strand
CTTGCCCCGAATTCTGGGAACAAACACGCCTCATCGCAGGCATAAACGTGGCAGTTCCCCTAATAAAAAGCGCCCAAAGCATGATTTAACCCTCACAAAACATCAAGGTGAAAAAATGTTGAAAATAGGAATAATCGGCGGTTCAGGATACGTCGGCAGCGAACTCCTACGCCTGCTACTGCTCCACCCCAACGTTGAAGTAACGACGGTTACTTCTCGCCAAAGCGCAGGAGAATACATCTTCAACACGCACCCAAACCTCCGCGGAATCACACAACTAAAATTCGTACCCATGGACATCGCTGAACTCAGCAAAAACTGCGATTTAGTTTTCACGGCAACCCCGCACGGAGGCTCAGTAAACCTCGCCCCCAAACTCCTAGAGGCAGGGTTAAAAGTAATTGACATGAGCGCGGACTTCCGCCTCAAAAACCCCGCGGATTACGACAAGTGGTACGGTTGGAAACACGCCCACCCAGAGCTGCTGAAAGAAGCAGCGTACGGCTTGCCTGAACTACATCGACAGGAGATAAAAAACGCCCGTTTAATCGGGTGCCCAGGATGTATGGCAACCGCCACAATCCTTGCTTTGGCGCCGTTTGTAAAAGCAGGTTTAATCGAGGAAAATCGCATCGTCGCAGACTTGAAAATTGGCTCTTCAGGCGCAGGCAGCAAGCCAACCATTACTTCGCATCATCCTGAACGCTTCAGCGGAGTACGACCATACAAAGTGATAGAGCACAGACACATTGCAGAAGTTGAGCAGGAGCTTAATGGCTTAACAGGCAAAGCAGTAACAGTAGCGTTCACGCCGCACGCCGTCAACATGGTCAGAGGCATACTCGCCACAATTCACGTTTTCCCCAAAAACCCGTTAACACTCAAAGACGTGTGGAAAACTCTCCGCGGACAGTACGAGGGCGAACCGTTTATTCGCTTTGTTAAATATCTGAAAGGCGCGTATCAGTTGCCTGACCCCAAAGTCACCGTGGGCACCAACTTCTGCGACTTAGGCTTTGAGTTGGACCCGCATGCGAATCGGCTTGTGTTGTTCTCGGCGATAGATAACATGGTGAAAGGCGCTTCAGGACAAGGCGTCCAATGCTTAAACATACTCATGGGCATAGACGAAACCACCGGGCTTAAGAGCACGGGTTTCCATCCGATGTGATTGCCATGCTGATCGTAGTGAAAATGGGCGGAAGCATACTCAAAGAAGGCGCCTCTTCCACGCTTGTCGCTGATTTGAAGGCGCTGGTTGCAGAGCATAAGCTGGTGCTTGTCCACGGTGGAGGAGCAGAGGTCACGGAAACCGCGGCGAAGCTTGGCAAGCAGCAGCAGTTTATTGTTTCGCCTGAAGGCTTCCGAAGCCGCTACACGGATAAAGAAACAATCGAGATTTACACGATGGTTATGGCTGGAAAGATCAATAAGCAAATAGTTTTGGCGCTGCAAAGCCAAGGTGTACCCGCAGTGGGCTTGTCAGGCTTAGACGGGCAGCTCTTGAAAGCAGAGCGTAAAAAGAAGTTGATTGCAGTGGATGAGAAAGGCAGAAAGAGGGTGATTGACGGCGGCTACACGGGAAAACTAGTTGAAGCTAATGTGGGTTTGCTGCGTTTTCTGCTTGAGCAGGGCTACGTGCCCGTGGTGACGCCGATAGCCATGAGCGA
>CAYGYB010000356.1:0-1714 GCA_964354015.1 uncultured Candidatus Bathyarchaeia archaeon | reverse complement strand
ATTTACGAACAAGCAGAAAACAGACTATACTCAGCCAAAGCCATACTACTGAAACTATCAGGCGCTTAAGCGCTCAGAAAAAACTATAGCCCCCTTATATAAACTACAAATAGGCAAAATTGTTGCAGTATAGTGTAGTATAGTTGGGTTTGGGTTGGGGATCAAAATTTAGTCCAACCAACTCGGCGTTTACGTTTCTTGAAGTAAACAGACATGCTATCAGGATTGCAGTGGAGCTTGTGGCGGCTGCTGGAATTGAGGGGCCTGAAAGGATTGTGCTTTTTTTCCAAGGTTTGGATTGCGGGGTGGTATCTTGGTTATTTGTCTTCCTCGTTAATTGTGCCGGAAGTGCCGTAATAGCCGAAGCCTGAGCAGTAAATGATTTCTTTTGTGTCTCCCCATATGCCGACCTTTACGCCTGAGTAGCCTCCGATTTCCTCCCTAAAGTAGAAGTAAAACTGCCAATATGGATACAGTGTCAATGGGTCGCGAGCTATTTTGCTTGGTATGTAAGAGGTTTCATTGCGGTACGGCACCATGTTGAAGTACATTTGGTAGACTGCTTCTGATAGGTCGGGGAGCGGGACAACTTCGTTCATGTCCTCATTGACTATGCGAAATTCGCAGTTTTGAGCAGTCTCTAACGCGAGTTTGTAGGCTTCTTCCGAATTAATCACGCTTAACCCGCCAACGCTGTAAATGCGCCAATTATCTATAATTGATTCGAAAGCGTTGTTACGGAACGCCAATGCCAATCTTTTATATTCCATTGAAACGCCGTTTTCAGTGTAAATCCACTGGATAAGTGTTCTGCTTTCACTCTCCGAAACCTGAAAGTTTACGTTTCCAACAGTAATGTTTGCAGGTGACAGGCCACTAACGCTGTTTAATATGTTTTGCATGGGCTCAAGGTATGAGTTGTCCGTGTCGTACACTTGCTTAGCGTATGCTTGGTATCGTTGAAGTATGGTCTTGGTTTGGTTGAGAAGGTCGGTTGCGGGTGGCTCTGCGTAGATGTAGGCACCACTCAGAGTATAAATTTTGAAAGCACTCATTTGTCCGTTGTAGAATATGCCCATTGTACTAATCTTGTTTCCGTCAGCTTCGAAGTTGTAGCTTGAGGTTTCCTGTTTCACGATACCGCAGAGTTCTGGCGGATAGCTATAGGTAGCGCGATCAGGCGGCGGAGTAGGCGAAATCAAAGTGTATTTTGCTAGGTCGAGTCCAACAACACTGGAGAGAAACTCAGTCGCCTTGTCATCAGCCGTGAGTTCTGATGAATCCGCGGGAGGCATGTCAGCGGGTGCGACGGCGAATATCGTAATAATCGTAGCAGTTATTACAATGGCGGCCATTGTGGCTCGCTTAATGGTTAGCGTCATATGTTTACCTCTCCGCCGTTAAGAGCAGAAACGCGAGCTGAAGCGTACAGCTTTCTCTTTTCACGTGGCTTGCGTTCCCCATAACAATAAGACAACCCACGCAATTAAAGCATTTTTGTCAAGAATTCTTGACCAAGCCCACTATGTCTTAGTCAAAATTTCTTGTCAAACAACATTTGTTGTTGAATTAAATTTCAGTTCATCAAGGAAAGAAAGAAACCGCAAACAGGCAAAATTATTGCACTAAGGCAAGTGCCATTATCTTAGTATCATGTTCACGAATTTTTCTGGGTTAAACAGCCCCAAATCCACATTTGCGAGATTTCGGAACG
>CAYGYB010000355.1:0-1717 GCA_964354015.1 uncultured Candidatus Bathyarchaeia archaeon | reverse complement strand
CTTTGAGCCATGTCTCGCGCTTTTCTCAGGGCGTTGTTGAGGATGAAGAAGACGCGTTCTTTGTCGCTGAGGCATTGTGCACGTTTTTCGCCTAACTCCATTTTTAGAAGGTTTTCTGAGAGAATTTCAGTGCCGCATATTTCTCCGTTCTTGATGAACGTTGCCGCTACAATTTCTCGCAGTTCTTGTTTGTGCGCAAGGTTTTTCCACAATGGCTCGGCGTTGCTGAGGTTTTTTGTAGCTCGGTGCCATTTGCTGGCGTGTTGTTCGCCTATGAGGAGCTTAACGCGTTCTTTCCATTTTTTGAACCACATACTAGTCCAAACAGCTAGGAATTCTTCCAGTTCACGTGGGTTTTCTTTGAAAAGCTGCTCCAGCCGCTCTACAAGTTCACATTGGTTCGCGGTGTTTCCGATAAGATTCCAGTGGAACTTAAGGTAGTTTGTAATATCCTCGCAAGCTACTTGAAGGACTTTGCGGTCGGAACCTGTTATGTCGAGGTTTGAGTCCGCATCTTTTAGTTTTTCTACTAACATTACTTCTAGGAAGTTCATTTGATTTCCGCTCTGAAGCCTTCTCTCCATGTTGACTATTAGTGAAGGGTTTATTAAAGTTATTTTAAGTGCGCCTTTATAATTGGTTTAGGCAAATTCTTGCCATATTCCGTTATTAGGAATATAGGACTAGTTGATGTGGCTTGGGAGTTGAGTAGCGTTTTTTAAAATTAAGTCAGGATTTAACTTGGCAAGTTCTTGCTTTGTGTATAAACCTGAAAGGACGGCTATGGTTTTGGCGCCTGCTGCTTTGCCTGCATTGATGTCGATAACGCTGTCGCCTACAATGAGGCAATCACAGATTTGGACATCTATGGCCTTAAGGGCTTTTATGAGGGCTTCGGGCGAGGGCTTTGGTTTGTGCGTGTCTTGGGCGGTTAGGATGTAAGTGAAGTACTGTGCCAAACCAAATTGTTGCAGTTCTTTTGCGACTGCGATTTTGGGGACATTGCGCATTGTGATTAGTGCGAGCTTGGCTTTTTGTTGAAGATTTTCAAGGGTAGCGTGAATGTTGGGTATGGGTTTGGTTTTCACCTCTGTTATGGCGTAGAAAGTTCTTAGGTAAACGTCGAGAAAACGTGTTGTGCTGGTGTGTGTGAGGTCGTCTATTGGCAGGTTCTGCTCTAGCCGTTTTGGGATTTGCAGGGTTGTTTGCATTGTGGGTGGTTCTAAACCCATTGTTTGGAAGGCGGTTTTTGCGGCTTCTAAATAAGCGTCTCGTGAGTCTACTATGGTGCCATCTAAATCAAAGAGGATGGCTTTGACTTTTAGTTTTGTTGTGCTCATGTTGAGTGTTTCCGTGTTTGGTCTTGTTAAGGTGTTTTTTCTTTCATTAAGCCTTTTTGCTTCATTCGCTGAAGATACACTATGCTTCTTCACTAAATGCTGAACTGAGACATGAGTGTTTTGCGCGCATCTTGTTTACACCATACTTGGTTGCTTCAACTAGGTTTCTATAGCCTTTTACAAGAAAGTGTCTAATCTTGATTTCCGAATGGGACATTTCTATTCGAAAACAATGGAAAATTATTTATCTACCATCATAAGAAACCATGTATAAGGAGTATTACGGAGGAAAATTAAATGGCTAAATGTCCAAAATGTGGAACAGACGTTTCAAAGCCAAAGAAAGCTTGGAAAATGGCTGGACGCCCAGACAAAGC
>CAYGYB010000354.1:0-1723 GCA_964354015.1 uncultured Candidatus Bathyarchaeia archaeon | reverse complement strand
CCGTTTCTGAAGCAACCGCTTGCTCTGCTCGTAAACAACTCGTTCTATTGCTCCGATATTAGGCAGAAAAGGATGCGTGACAACGCACAGTTTGGTCGGAACCATGGCGCCCACTGCGTAAACTCCACAATCCAGCAAACTATTATAATCTTATGGTGCCCAAGCTTTTCCAGCTTGAAAACACAGTTTTTATAAGCTACGCTTAATTGACGTATCCATCGGCTTAAGCTTTCAGCAAGTGCTTGTCAGGAGGAAGCAAAAAATGGACATAATTATTGGAGGCGGAAAATACGGATGCTACGCAATCGAGTATCTGAGGCAGAAGAAAAAAAGCTTCGTGGCGATAGATACTGACTCTAACTGCCTCGCAGTCAAACGGTTTAAACTAAAACCTTCTGAACACATCGCCGCTGAAGGCGAATACTTCATTCACGGCGAACTCCCAAAAACGCTTGAACTGATAGAAGAGTTGAAGCCCGAATACGTGTTTCCCACTGCACCAGTCCACATAGCCGCAGACTTGGCTAAAATCAAATTTAAGCTCACACCATGGAGCGAAGCTATAGACGCCATACTGCCCAAACTGCCCGAAGTCGTTGTCCTGTACGCAGGAAGAGGAAAACTCATCGTCAGCTTCAACAGAGACCACGACTGCATAGACAAATGTACAATGCCCCAAATTTGCCCTTCTTCGCAGATAAAGAAACCCTGCACCATGACCGAGTTAATGCGGTTCGCCAGCCCCGAAGCCTTCATCCTAATCAGTTATTCAATGGCGCCTGGCATGGGCGCCCTCAAAGGCAGTGAACTCCTAGAATTTTTTAACTGGGCAAAAACAAAAGAAAAATTCATCGTTGCCACAGCTTGCGACTGCCACGGAGTTTTAAACGCATACCAAAAACAACGCGATAAGGCTGAAGAGTAAACTATTTTGTTTGCCTGAAAGCTCGCGTGTACACGTTCGATGACACGCCTGCAACCAAGCCGCCTATGGCATCGTTCGTGATTGGTCCCAGCTTTTTCAAGATTCCAGGCTTAGCTTGATCAAACCGTGTGAACTCAAAAATGCCTCTTACTCCAGCAAGGTAGTTAGCTATGGCTAATCCCAACAGTTCGTCGGCTACGAGTCCTGGGCGTCCCATGAACCGCTCTTGTGAGAGCCCCGGAATCAAGCCTTTCTCAGCATCTTCTTGCGCCCGGAAGCAAGCGACTTCCAAAGTGGAAACGTTCACGTCTGACAGGGCATCAAGAAATTCTTCTCGCAGCATCTTAGCAGCTGCTTTTTCAGTTTCTAAGCCCGGATGCGGCACGAAAAGCTCAAGCGCCGTGTTTACAAGGTCTTTCAACGTTATTCCTTTCTTCTCTAGGTAATCCAGTAATGGTGGAGTTTCAGACTTCATACGCATCAGCATCCTGTCTTATGGCAGGGTTTATTTTAAGTGTTACGCGCATCGAGCACTATTAGGTTGTTTGCTGCAGGCAGTTACGTGTGCGTCTAGCGCTGCACAGGTAGCCTAATCATGTAAGCGCCAAAGTGTTTTTCTACTTCTTTATGTTGCTAATGTCTGGGTGGTAACGCACTTGAACAGCACTGCAAATAAGCGTAAACAGGGCTATCCTGAAGTGATAACGTGTTTGCCAGAAGCAGACACCCAGCTTAAAGGCGCCAAAGCGTGGATACTGCAGTCTGACGCGCGCCAACTGGTTTTCTGCGAGTTTGAAG
>CAYGYB010000353.1:0-1728 GCA_964354015.1 uncultured Candidatus Bathyarchaeia archaeon | reverse complement strand
TGCTTTTGGTTGTGGAAAGCGCCAATACGGACCTACCCTCTATAGGTTTCTGCATTGAACTGCTATTAGGCTGCAAATAGGTTCGTGTTTTCAACATACTTTTGAGCTGGTTTTCCGCCAATAGCGGCCTACCCCTCCTCCTCTTTTTCTGCATAGATTGACTATTAGGCTCCAAATATAATGGTGTGGGGCTGTTGCAGAATAGCCCGTGTGCGTGGTTTAGGTTATTGTGCTGGGTTTCACCTCCCTGCACTGTTCAGCGGGCAAAGCCGCCTTAATGAAGGTTAACGAAATTTACAAATTCACAAATTAATCTACAAATTTACCAACTAATTGTTGGTGGTTTTTTTGTTTTTGGCGAATTTGTCCATTATTGGCTGCTGTGCGTGTTGTCGCTGTGGGCGGTTGCCCAAAATTTGGCGTTCGCTACTAGCGAACAGATTTATACCCAAGCGAACAAGCGCCATGTATCATGCGATTTGTCTATGCATAGTTTTATGAGTCAGGAAGTTCGTAGCCTGCGGCTTTTTTGAATTTCCTTCTAAAAATCCAATCCAGATTTTCCAAATTATCTGGATATATGGATATGAATTTGATGTTGTGTCTGTAATAGATAGCCATTTTCCTTTTCATGTTTCGCACATATCTTGCCCTTGTCCAGTCGTCATCCGCATTTACTAATCCCCAGTATTCGACGAACACATCATAATCTGGTAAGTAGAAATCGGGAGAGCTAATCTTGTGACTAAGGAACAGAGATTTAGCTCTTGCTTCTTGCTCATAAACATAACGAATGTTGTTTTTCTCAAAATAATCTGCAATTCTCTTTTCTCCAACACTTTTCACTGTCTCTCCTCTTAGAGTGACAGATTTTATTCCATATTCCTTTCTCGGTTTTAAACCTCTCAAGAAAATCAAGATTAATACCACTATTACTACAGAGAGCAAGAATGGAAAGAAAACAATTAAGCCATCCATCTTAAAAAATAAGACAATTAGGATTGCTTTTAAGGCTTTCTAACGCACACAAAAAACAGAAATATCCGAACAGCAGAGTACTAATAGTGTGAATGCTTGTGGGCTATACCTGTGAAGAGTTGAATGCGGTATACGACAAAAATGACGGTTACTGTTGGCATTGTGGAAAAAAGCTTGCGTTTACGAATTATGGCAAGATTGGAGAGAAGGGTGCTTGGGAAGTTGACCACAGCAATCCAGTGTCAAGGGGCGGCACTGATTATCTCAGAAATCTTGTCCCATCATGCATTGACTGTAACCGAAGTAAAAGTGATCGCAGAAGACTCTGAAAATACATAACCTATCTATTTCCTGTGCTGTGTGTGTTTTTGTTTTGTGTTTTTTGTAGAGAGGGAACTCCCTGACTAAATTCTTAATTAGCACATTTGCGGTCAGAATCGACTATACAGATTCTGAAAGCGCATAGCATAAAGACTCTGCGAATAACAGAGTCATAGGGAATAACAATTGGAAACACGGCGCACACGCCCAAGTTTTCTTTCGGAAGGTGAGGCTGAAGCTGAGAGAAGAAGAACTAAAGAAATGGTTAGAGGCTTTTTGAGAGGGAAACAGGCTACAAGAATAGGTGAAACAAACAACTTTGCCGTAGATTTCGATGGCTATGAAAGACTTGTAATCGTCTATGGAAAAGAAACTCCGAAAGAATGCAATTTCAAATTAGCTTTCAATGAAAGCGAAATTAAAGCCATA
>CAYGYB010000352.1:0-1729 GCA_964354015.1 uncultured Candidatus Bathyarchaeia archaeon | reverse complement strand
GCAACGGCTTTACCCAAAGCTTGAAAGCGCCGACGTAATTGTTTTTGGCACGCCACTGTACTGGTATGGACCTACGGGAAAGATGAAGCTCGCGATGGACAGGCTTCGCCCCTTTATAGCCTCACGGAAATTGAAGGGTAAAAAAGCCATAGTGGTTGTTCCGTCTGAAGAAGGGGCAGATGCATGTGGCTATTTGGTTGGAATGTTTGAGCTTTCGTTCGAATACTTGGGCATAGCGTTTGCAGATAAAATGTTGGTTAAAGCCTACGAAAAAGCTGAGGTAAATGAGCAGCCTGAAACTCTTAACCGCGCATTTGAACTAGGAAAAGCATTAAAATAACGCCTAGTTCAGTCTGGTTTTAACGGTGTGCAGCAGTGATTAAGGCTTTTTCTGGTATACCCTGAAGTGTGAATCGCGCCCAGCGCTTATGTATTCGCCGCCCATGCCGCGCACTGCAGAAGCAATTTTCGCAAAGTTCTCAGACCCCAAAAACTGCTTGGGCTTTACCATTATGTATTCGCCCTTATCTTCGAAGATCAGCATGTGCTCCAAGTCTTCGGGAAACGCCGTGCGCACGTCGTCTAGCGGCTTCTTTGCAGAAGTTTCAGGGACAACCTGTGCTGGCGCTTGCTGAGTGACTTGTGGAACGGCTACGGCTTTTATTGATGCGGAAACGGTTCGGAGGTCTTCCGAAACCTTGTTCAAAACCACAAGAAGTTCGTCGATTCTCTCCACAAGCTTGTCTAACTTCTCTTTTTCGGCGCTCACTGGCTATCTCTCCCTCAAATTCTAAAATACTTAAGGCGCTTATTAATTATTTGCAACTTCCAATTTAAGCCATAAAACGTAAGTTGCCAAGGGATGGTGAGCCTCGACTGTTTGAAATTGACGGAAGCCAAAAAAGCGGAAGCGGCACGATTCTGCGGCTTTCAGTAGCGTTAGCCGCCATAAGCGGGCAACCGTTACACATTTATAACATCCGCCAAAACCGTCCCCGACCGGGCTTGAAACCGCAGCATCTTGAAGCCGTGCTGACAGCGGCTAAACTCTGCAACGCAGAAACCCAAGGCGCAACGCTTAACTCAAGAGAACTCTGGTTCAAGCCACACGCGGTAAACGGTGGCAATTTCGAAGCAGAAATCGGAACTGCAGGAAGCATCCCGATGCTATTGATGACCGTGATGCCCATCTGCGCATTCGCTAAAGGCACAGTGCGTGTGCATGTGGCAAAGGGCGGAACCGACGTTTCTCACTCGCCAACAATCAACTACATGCGCAACGTGTTCTTGCCTGTGCTGAAACAGATGGGAGTTAGCGCTGATATAACCGTGCACAAGTACGGGTATTACCCGAAAGGAATGGGCGACGTAACGCTTACCGTTAAGCCTCAGCGTTCTCTGCAGCCACTTCGCTTAGAAACTTTTGGCACGTTAAAAAGCGTGAAGGGCGTTTCAGTTTGCACTTTCTTGGCTGAAAAAAAGGTTGCTGAGCGCCAAGCTAAAACTGCAAGCGAATACCTCGCAGCGAAGGGTTACGCCGCAAGCATCCAAATCGTGAATGACAGGTCGAATCCCCTGCAGAAAGGCAGCTCAATCGCTTTGTGGGCTGAAACCGACACAGGTGCAATCGTAGGCGCTGATGCCATAGGCGAGCTTGGTAAGGCAAGCGAGGCTGTTGGCAGGGAAGCGGCTGAAAAGCTTTATGCGGAGCTTTCTGCAAAGCCCACAG
>CAYGYB010000351.1:0-1732 GCA_964354015.1 uncultured Candidatus Bathyarchaeia archaeon | reverse complement strand
GAAAGCGTGGCAGAACGAACTCTTAGAAAAAGCTGGCGGCGTTAACCTTTTCGCTGATCAAAAATTAGACTATTTCCAGTCAAGCGCTGAAGCCGTTATTGAGCGAAACCCCGATGTGATATTGTTGCCTGAACAGGGTATGGGTTCTGGGGCTGTGTTTTGGGGAAGTTTCGATGCCGTTAAAGCGCGACCCGGTTGGAGTTCGATTAGCGCTGTGCAAAATGACAGGCTGTGCACGGTTGATTCAAGTACTATTGCTAGGGCTGGACCAAGAGTTGCAGATGTAATAGAGGACTTGGCTAAGGCGTTCCATCCAGAACTCTTTTAAATCTCCCTCACTTTTTTTTGTGTGAGTATTATGAGTACCGATGAAGTTGAAAGCGCGTATTTTCGGCGTACTTCACGCTGGAAACTCATCATAATATTGTTACTTGTAGCTTTATTCGTAACGGTTTTGGTGTCTTTGAATGTAGGTTACGCTCAGATTCCCTTTGACAAGATTCTTGCAATACTGGGTAAGCAGATTCCGTTTTTGAATGGTTTCGTTGATTCGTCACTGGTTTTGCCTAAAGATGCAGCAATTATTCTTCAAATACGGTTGCCGCGAATAATCGCTGGCGTCGTAGTGGGTGCTGCTCTAGCTGCGTCAGGAGTTGTGTACCAAGGCGTATTCAAGAATCCTATGGCTGACTCGTACGTTTTAGGCGTGTCAGCTGGCGCAGCAGTTGGTGCTTCATTTTCAATATTGTTCGGTGCTGGCATTGCCTTTTTGGGTTTTCGCCTTGTGCAAGTGGCGGCTTTTCTCGGCGCGTTGTTCGCTATGTTTCTGGTTTACAACATTTCCCGCGTTGGCTCAAGGGTTCCAGTGACCACGCTATTGCTTTGCGGGATAGCGGTTAATTTTTTTCTGTATGCGGTTGTCGCTCTTTTGGAAGTCATAGCTGGAGAACAACTACATGCGATAGTGTTTTGGCTTATAGGTGGTTTTTCAAACGTTCTGTGGTCGGATATATGGGCTGTGCTACCTTTCATCATAATCGGCACCGTAGCAGCGTATTTTTATGCTCGCGACTTAAACTTGCTTGCTCTCGGCGAAGATCAAGCTCAGCATTTGGGCGTAAATGTTGAGCGAGTCAAGCAGATGCTTCTGATATTTGCTTCTATGGTAACTGCGGCTGCTGTCTCACTCAGCGGACTTGTAGGCTTCGTTGGTTTAATGGTGCCGCACATCACTAGGCTAGTTATCGGTCCTGACCACCGCATTCTTTTCCCCGCCTCAACCATCGTTGGCGCTATATTTTTGGTGGTTTGCGATGCTATAGCAAGAGTCATCGCTACTCCGTTTGCTTCGACCCTTGAATTGCCCGTTGGGATAGTCACCATGCTCGCTGGTGCTCCCTTCTTCATCCTCCTGTTTAGAAAGAAAAAACAGAGTTATGCGCTATGAGAAGGTGATGACTGCTGGTATTGTTAAACGTTGACGGCGTCGAATGCCGCTATGGCTCTGTCAAGGTTCTGGAAGATGTGAGCCTTTCACTGAAGGAAGGCGACTTTGTTGGAATACTTGGACCTAACGGCTCTGGAAAAACCACGCTGCTCAAGAGTATAAGCAGAACTCTCAAACCTCACAGAGGCACAATTCTGCTCAACGAAGCCGATATATACTCTCTTAAAAGTGCGGAAGTTGCAAAACAATTAGCTCATATTTTAGGCGTTGAATTGATACGTCTGG
>CAYGYB010000350.1:0-1738 GCA_964354015.1 uncultured Candidatus Bathyarchaeia archaeon | reverse complement strand
GTTTTAGCGTACGCAACCGCCCACTTATCCTTGAATCTTTGCTGAAACTGCAGTGGCAAATCATGCGGAGAAGCCATAAGGTCTTCGGGTCCTTCGTGGTTTCCACGCAAAAGAATAACTTGAGTGGGAAAAGCAAGCTTAAGCCTTAAAATCGCGTAGTAAACTTCGGCTGAGTGCGCGCCTCTGTCGCCGTAGTCGCCTAGAAAAACCAGCGTTGCATCTTTGTTTCTTGTCATTCTCTGCGTGAAACCGCTGCTGTGTAGGATGCTGGTGAGGCTTTCTAAGTCGCCGTGTAAATCGCCAACCACCAGAGCCTCGCCTAAGGGTTCAAGTTTGACTAAGCGTCCTGCAATGGTAAAGTTGCCAATTTTTCCGTTTTCTTCACGAAGCAGGTTGATGGCGCTTTCTACAATTTTGACAAACTCATCACTGTTAACACAGAAGGATTCTTTGATGATTGAAGAGAAATTCACAAGTAAGGGGTACCCCGCAAACTATATGATTTGAACCCTTTTGCCTAAAGAAGCGTACACGTTCTTCTCGATTGCGTTTTTATGATTGCGGATTCTATCAATTATCGCGTTGTATTCGTGCTCTTTAATAGCCTCATGTGCTTCAGCGCTTAATTTTCTGGCTTTAAGCTGTTCAGTCTGTTCCTGAAGCAGGGAAAGACTGTGCTTTATCTCATCCAGCGCTGTTGAAGTCAAAAGCTGCTTTTCCCGCGCAGCTACATCAACACACCGCGTATAGGTGCCTGCCAAAACATCACACGTGAGTATATCGCTTAATGTCTGCTCAGCTTTCCGCGCTTTATCCGCCTTCAGCTTCAGCTTATCCTCATCCATCAAACGCGCCAGTTTCTGCAAAATCTGCTTCAGCAGCGGGCATCCAGCTTCTTCGGTTGCCAAGGCTTCAAAAGGCTTCTCCAAATATTGATTAAGCTTATGCAGTTCGTCTGGTGTTAAGCCTGCACCTCCGCCTTGCAACGCTAAAGCTTGCATTTTGATGAAGGGCTTCTGCAAGTGCCGCAACGCATGTTTCAGTTCACTGTTTAATGCCTCTGCTTCTACTTCTACACGATGCAGCTGGTCGATTGGACCTTTGCTTTTTAACTCTGCAGTTTTCTGCTCAAGTTCCGCTATTTCCTTCTCAATGGGAAGGCGCTCGTTTTTCAAATCTTCCCTTTGTGTTGCCACTTCTGACAACTGCTTTTCAAGGGCGTGCAACTCGTTTATGAGTTGGAATGTTTCCTCCAAAGTTTTGGTTTTAACGTAGTCTTTAGTTAGAAAATCGTTCAGAGCCGCCAAGGTTAGCTTTGCTTTCTCGTAAACCATTAAGAATTTTCTTCTGTCCATTATGAAGAAGGGAGAAATTCTCGGAAACCAGTTTTTGATGTCTATTTCCGTCACAGTGAACACTTTTTGGGTTTCTTGGACGAACTTGTTTAAGCTGTCATAAGAAACTTTGTCTGGAACGCTGATTTTTTTGAGCCTGTCAAGAAACAGGTGAGCCAGCTTGTTTAAGGCTCTGGCGCGGTTGTATATGCGCATGTTTCGTTTTTCGATTTCCTTTGCACTGTTATCCAGAAGCATTTTGCTGGAGTCTGTTACGCCTTGCAGTGCCATGCGGGTTTCGTCGCAGAGTTTCTGGGCTTGAGCGTGCACTGGAGTGAGCGTTGAGCGAGTTTCGTTTTCAAGCCAGTTTTTTATTTCGTTCGAGGAGAGTTTAAGTTCAGACA
>CAYGYB010000349.1:0-1746 GCA_964354015.1 uncultured Candidatus Bathyarchaeia archaeon | reverse complement strand
GTTGTTGATTTACGACGAGATAAACTTCTCGACGCTATTCTAAACGTCAGCCCAGACCGCGACAACGCCCTATACTTGCCGCCTGCGCTTAAGCCGAAATACTGCATGGGCGAAAGCGCTTTTACTGGCGATAGTTTTGCAGCATCAATAATAGGCTTGGTGCCAAAGACTAAAGCAAGAATAAAATATGCTACAAACACTACTGGTGCAAGCCACAAATTCGGCGGCTTCTGATAAACCTGAAAGCCGCTCAAGTTGGCGACAACTGTGTCAACTGCAAACCCCAACACTACGCCTAAAAGGCAACAGGCAACTGTAACTATCAGCAGCTCAGTCAGGAAATAGCTGAAAACAACACCGTTTGGGCATCCAGCAGCCTTTATCAACCCAAAATCCCTCGTTCGCTGAGCCATCATCAAAAAAGCAATAAACGAAATCACCACGGCGCCTACAGCAAAAATCAAAATGCCCACAAACAACATAAACTGCGAAAAAACCACAGACAAACCACGAGTCAAAGTGCCTTCAGCCGCTGATGTTATCCCGAAACCTATCCGCTCACCGAAAAGCAACAGAAACAACGTGGAAGCAACACTGCACGTTAAACTAACCATTATCAAGCCTGTTTGAAACTTCCTACGTAGCAAATCCTTAACCGCAAAAGAAGTCTCACTCATCTTGACTCGTCACTTGCCCCTTCACCAAAAACAACTTCTGATCCGCAAACCGCGTTATCTGCTCATCATGAGTAGAAACAATAACTGTTTTACCCTCAGCCTTCAACATCCGCAGTATCTGAATAATCTTCTGACCATTTTCAGCATCCAAATTCCCAGTAGGCTCATCCGCAAGCAGCAAACGAGGATCATTCGCCAAAGCGCGCGCAAAGGCAACACGCTGCTGCTCACCGCCGCTTAACTGTGCAGGAAAATGGTTCGCCCTATGCTGCAAACCCACGATGTCTAATAACTCTGCAACACGCGCTTCAATCTCCTTTGAAGGTTTCCGCTGCCACTCCATGGGAAACGCAACGTTCTCAGCCACAGTTAAAGTAGAAACCAAATTGTAAGCTTGAAAGACGAAGCCAACATCGTTGCATCGAAACTCAGCCAAGAAATCCTCATCTTTATCTGTTAAATCCTCGCCGAAAACAACTATTTTCCCGCTTGTAGGCCTGTCAATTCCGCTGATGATGTTCAGCAGGGTTGTTTTTCCAGCGCCTGAGGGACCACAAATAGCCACAAACTCGCCTGCGGCAACGCTTAAGTTCACGTTTTTTAGAACTTCAACTTCCGCCTCGCCCATCTGGTACACTTTGCACAGCGACTCCGCTGAAACAGCAAGATTATCCTTTTCCATCTGGCACATGCCTTCTGTCCAGTAGCCATTAAAAACCGTTTCAGCTATTAATTGTTGAGGTACAATTCCTTACCCACAGCTATGTGCCGTAGTTTGTTTCCAAGTTAAGGTTTCCCCTGTCACGCTTGAGGATTCGCACTTTGTCAGGCAGTTTATCTTTTTCCCACTCGCGCCAGTCTATTTCTTTGAAGAGCCATTTCTTGCCCAAATGTGCCGCCACAACCGCGTGCTTATGCTCTTTATCTGCAGGAATAAGCTCGTTGAGAAACCTGAACAGCTTGTCACTCTGCTGTTTGGGAAAATACGCGTAGTACCTCGCGTTCTTAACTTCACAAGCAAAGCTGTGCGTGCCTTTGCGGGCCATAATGTCAGGCAGCGGGTTCAGAC
>CAYGYB010000348.1:0-1749 GCA_964354015.1 uncultured Candidatus Bathyarchaeia archaeon | reverse complement strand
TGGCACTGAACTGGAAATCCAATACCGCCACTTGTTAGAATCATTAGGTAAAGAGAAGGGCATGTTAGGCGTCATCTTCCGCAAAGCACAAAACAAAATCCAAGACCCAGCCAAACTAAAACGATTACTTGAGCTTATAAACGCTGAAACATGGATGGGCATGGACATAGACGTAAAAGGCGAAATCTACGAAGGCTTACTCCAAAAAAACGCAGAAGACACCAAAAGCGGAGCAGGACAATACTTCACCCCTAGACCATTAATCAAAGCCATAGTAGAAGTAATGCACCCAGAGCCTAAGCAAACAATAAACGACCCAGCCTGCGGCACAGGCGGCTTCATAATCGCAACCCACAACTACATATCCACCAACTACCAGCTTGACGTAGAACAAAAACGCTTCCTCAAATACAACACATTCACAGGAAAAGACATCGTAGACGCAGTAGCCCGACTATGCGTAATGAACCTATACCTACACGGCATCAGCAGCGAAACAAACCCCATCGAAGTCGGCGACTCACTCATAAGCGACCCAGGCACACGCTACGACATAGTCATGACCAACCCACCATTCGGCAAAAAAAGCAGCATCACACTAACAAACGGCGAAGGCAAAGCAGACAAAGAAGCACTAACATACGAACGCCAAGACTTCTGGGCAACAACCAGCAACAAACAACTCAACTTCCTCCAGCACGTCAAAACGCTATTAAAAATCAACGGAAAAGCCGCCATCGTCATACCAGACAACGTACTCTTCGAAGGCGGAGCAGGCGAAACCGTACGCCGCAAAATACTCCACGAATGCGACGTCCACACACTCCTACGCTTACCAACAGGAGTATTCTACGCCCAAGGCGTAAAAGCAAACGTCCTCTTTTTCGACCGCAAACCCGCCAGCGAAACCCCATGGACACAGCAACTCTGGATATACGACCTACGCACAAACCAACACTTCACACTCAAAACCAACCCACTACGCTACGAACACCTACAAGACTTCATCAAAAGCTACAACCCGCAAAACCGCCACAACCGCCAACCAACCGACCACTTCAAACCATTCACATATGCCGAGCTAACCCAACGCGACAAAGCAAACCTAGACATATTCTGGCTCAAAGACGAAAGCCTCGAAGACACCGAAAACCTACCAGCACCCGACATAATCGCCCAAGAAATCACCGAAAACCTCCAAAACGCACTCGAACAATTCAGCAACATAACCGAAGAACTCAACAAACAAGCATGAAAGAACCTCAATAGCCTCATGTGTAAGAACTGTGAAGGCTGATTAGCGTCTTCTAAATGCTGTTTTGTACGTGAAAATTCTTTAAATCCTATTCTCCACGACTTTAACGGCTGAGGATACCCTTTTTTATCACGTTGACCCACATCAACGGATATAAAGTGCGAAACCAATAATTGTTTTGCGCTCAAACGTATACTCGTCCATGGGCAGTGTATATGAAAGCGAAGGTAGCAGTTGCGACAGTTTCAGGGAAAGCCTACTTTTTGGTAGTAAACGAGTTAAAGGAGAGAAACATGGAGTTCCTAAGCCTAGTTCCCGGTGACCCTGTGCCCGCAGAAGCTAAGGTAGTCATAACCACGGAAAAAGAAAAACACCTCATAAGCCACGAAAGGATACTAGTTTACGACAACGGCACTGCACTATCCAGCGTGATAAATGAAGCCGTGAAGGTTCTTCAGGGAAAAGAATCATACGAAAAGATTGTTGTGGGTATA
>CAYGYB010000347.1:0-1762 GCA_964354015.1 uncultured Candidatus Bathyarchaeia archaeon | reverse complement strand
GGCTTGCTTAGCGCTTTTTCTCGACGAGGCAGTTTACTCTGTTGCCGCCTTAGCGAACACGCTCGTTTTTATGGCACTACTGTACGTGTTCACCGATGCCCTTTTCGTTGCTATTTTCCAGTTTGCTGTGGGCGCTGGAACGTTGGCTATTCTCTTTTTGTCTGGAGAAATGCTTAGTGAAAAACCAGCGAAGACTTCGCGGAAAAACGTGCTCGCAATTATTATGGCTGGAGCGCTTTTGTCGTTGCCCGCCATTTTCCTCTCGATTTCAGGCTCAACCAGCGCTGTTGGCGGAGTCACTTTTGAAGAAGCACTGTGGAACCTAAGAGCCGTGGACGTTGTCCTGCAGGGCTTGGTTATGATGGCTGTAGCTTTAGGAATAGCCATAGTCTTGCATGAAAAGAGGAAAGGTGCCAAGTAATGGACTACGTTATTTTGTCTTTGATTTTGCTGGCGATTGGCATTTACGGCTTGTTAACCAAGCGTCACTTGCTGAAAGTGTTCGTGTCAGTTGAGTTAATCGCTACGGCTGCGACGCTGAATTTTGTGATGCTTGCCTCGTCTTTAACCAAAGGTTTAGGCGAGGCATTTTTGATTCTGGCTTTTTCCACTGACACTTGCGTGAGCGCCGTAATCTTGGCGCTGCTGGTGATTGTTCACAGGAAATATGGGACAAGCGACATTGGCGAGTTAGTTAAAAGAGAACAAAGTAAAGAACAGGAAGAGGCTGAAGAATAGTTGTTGTCTGATGTTTCAGCATGGCTTGTTTGGATACTTCCGTTGGTTTCAAGCTTATTTGTGCCGTTGATTGCGCGTTTGGGTGGAAAAGCCAGAAACGGTTTTGTGGTGATAATCAGCTTAATCACAGCCGCTTTAGCGTTCTCCCTTATTCCTGATGTTTATTTTGGTTCCGCAGAATCTTTGGGTTCATCCACGCCTTGGATTCCCTCTTCAGGCATAAACGCAGGCGTCTTTATCGACCCGCTGAGCGTTTTGTTCACGGTTCTCGTCGCCTTTTTCGGACTAATAATAGCCATCTACTCTTTAGGGTACATGAAAGGCGAAGAAGGTTTAACACGCTACTACTTTTTCCTGCTGCTCTTCATCGGTTCAATGATAGGTCTTGTAATTTCAGACAATTTCCTTCAAATGTTCATCTTCTGGGAGATGGTGGGACTCTGCTCTTACTCGCTAATTTCTTTCTGGTACAAGCGCCCTGAATCTGTCCGCGCAGGCACCAAAGTCTTCCTGATGACCCGTATAGGCGACATTTGCCTATTGGCTGCTATTGGCATTCTTTACGCGAGCTTAGGCTCATTTTCTTTCCACTACACCATGGACAACATAGGCTCAATACCCGTGCCCACTCTGACTGTGGTGGCTTTTCTGGTACTAGGTGGTGCAATCGCCAAGTCCGCTCAATTGCCCATGCACACGTGGCTATACAGTGCAATGGAGGCTCCGACTTCAGTCAGTGCTTTGCTGCATGCGGCTACCATGGTGAAGGCGGGTATCTACCTTATTGCACGGTTTATTCTGATTATGGGTTTATCGGCTTTTTCGCTTCCTATGTGGTTGCCCACCGTTGCTTGGATTGGCGTTCTTACGGCTTTTATGGGCGCAACATTGGCATTGCACACTTCTGACATTAAAGGGGTGCTTGCTTACTCGACAATTAGCCAACTGGGTTTTATGATGGCATCGTTGGGCACTATCTCTGCAGTTTCGTCTTTGGGCTGGTTTGCCAGCCTATTTCACATGG
>CAYGYB010000346.1:0-1772 GCA_964354015.1 uncultured Candidatus Bathyarchaeia archaeon | reverse complement strand
AATCAACCGATACACTGGAGAAAATCGGGCAGATGTAATTGTTGTTGGTTTGCGTTCTTATAATCCTCTGGTTCTCTGATTGCATACCCCGCTAGGTTGCAAGCCATGCGAGTTAGGATGTCTTTTGCCTTCATTTCAAGGCTGAAGAACAAAACTGCCTTACCTTCTTGTAGATTTGCAAGTGCTGCTTGGACTAGGTAGATGGATTTACCTCCACCCGTCTCTGATGCCACTGTCATCATCTCTCCTTTGTGCATTCCACCCTTCAATGCGCGATCTACTTTCAGCAATCCAGTAGTAAAGCATTCCTTTACCGCCTTACCTTCCATCTCATCTATGATTTCGATGATCAGGTCTTTGACTGGCTTTACTTTTGTCGTCCGATCCTCGGCCAAGTTCATTATCGTTTCCGATAATTCCTTCAGATTTGCTTTGCCTGTGCGTAGGTTTAGTTCTTCCTTCTCCATGAGAGTAAGAACATCCCGGTAGGCTTTTGTGCGGTGCAGGTGCTTCCGATAATCGTCGGCCATGTCTTGGCAAACCTTTCCCGAAGCTACTTTCATAGTGGATAGGATTTCGTGAACTCCATCTTCACCACCCGCCGCTTCTAATTGTCCAGTTGCTTCCAACTCTGCGATGGCAGAAAACGGGCAGCAAACCCCTGTCCGCTGATGAACCCCTTGGAGAGCTTCAAAAACGATTCTGTTGGCGTTTATGGCGAAATAACCACTATCCCATGTTTGTTTGGAAAGGATGTTTCTGTCGATTGCTATCAGCGACAACACTGCCGCTTCACTCTTTCGTGCTATTGGTACTTTTTTCATTAGGTTTTAAAAGTTGGAGAATCGTTCTGGTTAGAATTTATTGTTGTTAAAGAAACCCATTTGACTCTCGCTTTCCTTGTGGGCGCGAGCTTTGTCTATCTCGCCTGCCCAATTGTTAAGGAGGGTTTCCATTGAGCGGCGAGTGTAAACGTCTTTTTCGTTTCGTTTGGAATAGAAGTTTTCGAGTAACTTCCAGTCTTCTTCGCAGGTATCGAGGTTAAGTTTAGCTGCCTTTATTTCTTTTGGTGTCCAGTTCGTAATATCGCGTCTTCCGAGAAGTCGGTTTGCTCGTTGCTGAAAAGTTAAGAGATTAAGAGATAACTCTCCTTTAGTATCTCTACTAGTTTCTCCCTTAGTATCTATGTTCACCTGTGGGTTGAGTCTGAGTTCACCAGCAGGTTGAGTCTGATTGCACTTGTGGGTTGAGTCAGACTTCACCTGTGAGTGAACTCTGACTTCACTTGTGGGTGAAGTCCCGCTTGGTAATACAGCAAGAATTTTCCTACTTCTGCCATCGTAAGAAATTTGTTTAATCATCTTCAATGACCTCAATTTTGAAATCATGTTTGAAATACTTGATTCCGTGCTATGAAACATTTTTGCAAGATAACCATTGCTTGCAAAGCATGGTTTCTCTTCAGTCCCAAGAGAACTGATTTCTGCCCACAAACATTTCTCCATCCACGATAGCGATTGAGATTCCCATATCTCTACTGGAACCCATACTCCGCGAAATACCCTTTCGTTCTTTTCGCTCATAATTCAATTCCCTCCCCATAAACATCGTTAATATAATTGATGTTGCAGAATATTTTTACTTCATCGCAATTATTTTCACAGTAGATAAGGCCAAGCGAGGCTAAAAAATCCAATGCACACTCTATACGATATTTTGATACATCAAAAACAAATGCCAACTATTCTTTGTCATTCACGCACCCTCTATCC
>CAYGYB010000345.1:0-1778 GCA_964354015.1 uncultured Candidatus Bathyarchaeia archaeon | reverse complement strand
ACATACTCGCCAAAAAAGGCAAAACCGCAACTACAGCCATAATAAAAGGCAAAAAGTACAAAGGCGCCATAGTCGTTGAGCCAGTGCCCGGCGTCCACTTTAATGTGGCTGTGATGGATTTTCCAAGCCTGTACCCGTCAATAATAAAAGTCTGGAACCTCGGCTACCAATCAATACTCTGCGCGCATCCAGAATGCCGCGGCAACCTGATACCGGACACTCCGCATTGGGTGTGCACAAAAAAACGCGCCATGGAAAGCCTACTGATTGGTTCGTTGAGAGACTTGCGCGTGCGCTGGTACAAGCTGAAAGCCAAAGACAAAACCTTGCCCAGCGAATTAAGAAACTGGTACAACATCACCCAAGGAGCGTTAAAAGTTATTTTGAACGCCAGCTACGGCGTGTTCGGCGCCGACAGCTTCGACCTGTACTGTCCGCCAGTGGCGGAAGCCACAGCAGCCATTGGGAGGCACTCTATAACTCAAATACTCAACAGAGCCGAGGGATTAGGCATCCAAGTGCTTTACGGCGATACGGACAGCTTGTTTCTCAAAAACCCCTCCAGAGAGCAGGTTGAAGAGTTAACCCGCTGGACTGAACATGAACTGAAAATGGGCATAGACGTGGATAAAGTCTACAGGTACGCGGTTTTCAGCTCCCGCAAAAAGAACTACCTCGGCGTTCTAGAAGACGGCACAGTTGACGTTAAAGGGTTAACAGGCAAGAAAAAACACATTCCAATCTTCATCAAGAACGCCTTCAACAAAATGAAAGAACGCCTAGCGCAAGTTAAGAACCCAGCAGAATTCGAAAAAGCGAAAAAAGACATAGCTGACATTGTTCGCGAACGTTACACGCGGTTAAAACGGAGAGAGTGGGAAAACCTCAGCGAACTCGCGTTCCACATAGTTTTAGGCGAAGAACTGGAAAACTACACGAAAACAACACCGCAACATGTTAAAGCGGCAAAAATCCTGAAAGAAAACGGAGTTGAAATAAGAGCAGGCGACTTGATCAGTTTCGTCAAAACCACCCGAGAGCCGCATGTGAAGCCAGTGGAATTAGCCACAAAAAATGAGGTGGATGTTGACAAGTACACTGCGTACTTGCATTCTACGTTCGATCAAGTTTTAGATGCGTTAGGCTTAAGCTTCGACGAAATCATCGGCTTAACGAAACTTGAAAGGTTTTTGGCATAGCTATTTTTGGTCAACAACTTTTAGTCCGCGAGACTTCAAAGGCTCAATTATTCCTCTGCGGCTCAGCACTAAGAGTAGCGCGTATCCAATGGCAGCTACTGCGATTAAACTGCTAATTGTTAAGCTGACGATTATGGCGGCCCACGCAGGGAGAAAGCTTAGAACTTCTGGCGGCGACAAAAACGGAAAGAACAGCCACAGATAACTGCCGACGATGACGCCGATAGGCAAGGCGCCCGCAATGCAAGCTACTAATCGACGCTTCCTCAAGAACAGAACAATACCAGCTGCGACAAGATTAGCTATCGGACCAAGAATCACGTCGGGAGCACCGAGAAAATAGTAGGCATTCGCTAACGCGCATCCTAAAGTGACACCGCCAACAAGCGGCCAACCAAACAACGCAGCCAACGCTATCAGGCAATCAGCTAGACGTAACTGTATAGGGCCGTACGTGAAAATTGGACTGCCAACGAAGAACGCTTCAGCGAGATTTATGATTACGTACAATGCTGCAAACACAGCGGTTAAAGCCAAGTCTCGACGATCAAACTTCACTTTTTTCTTACCTCCTACACC
>CAYGYB010000344.1:0-1785 GCA_964354015.1 uncultured Candidatus Bathyarchaeia archaeon | reverse complement strand
ACAATATCTGGGTCAGAGCTGGGCGGAGTTAGCGCTGACAGAAAGCTTGTTGCTGAACTGAACACTGTGCTGGCTTCTTTCAGCGCAAGCGAAGTTATTTTGGTTTCAGATGGCTATTCAGACGAAGCCATCTTGCCGCTTGTAGAATCCAGAGTTCCCGTTTCATCCGTCAGGCGAATAGTCATAAAGCACAGTGAAAAAATCGAGGAAACCGCAGCGCTCTTCGCAAAGTACATTCGCCTGTTATTTAATGATCCTCGGTATTCCCGAATTGCCGTAGGCTTGCCGGGACTGCTGATCTTAATTCTGGGGATTCTCTACGTTTTCCCAGGGTACCTTAACTATTACTTTATCTTGATAGTTCTCATTCTGGGCGTTTTCATGCTCGGAAAAGGTTTCGGGGTTGATAAAGCAGCTAGAAACTTCTTCAAGTGGGCTAGAGAGTACACGCCGCCGCCGCTTCCTGTTCAAATCTCAAACTACACTGCCATCGTGGGAATTCTATGCGTAGGAATCAGCGTATATCTGGGAATAGCAAGTATAGGAGACAACATAGCTCAGTTTCCCACGGATTTGTCAGGCTGGATTAGCGTCCTTCCAATGATGGCAAGTTGGTTCATAAGAGGCGTAATGGATCTCGTGGTGGTTGGCATAGGCACTATTCTGTTCGGAAGGAGCATCCGCTTGTACTTTGAACGTGATGCGCGGATGTTGCGGAACGCTGCCCTAATAGTGTCAGTTGGTTGGTCGCGTTGGATTCTCAAGGAAACCGCAGACATCCTTATAAATCCAGGAATAGGCTACGAAAATTTGGCTTTCGCAATAGTTGTTGGCATCCTTATCGGCATAGCCTCAGTCTTGGTCATAGTTGTCATTCACAGGTCAGCCAAAGAATTCTTTGGGGAGTCAAAAGACAAAATTAACGAGTTTGGAGAAAGCTAACTTTGCTATAATTGAAGGAAGCTTAAGATGCAGCAAGCTTTAATTAAAACCAGTATGGCTTTACCTGTGGCACGCAGAGAGTACCCGTGTCACGATGCCCTTAAAGATGCGAGGTTCGCGTAGTGGTTCTCAAGAAACTTCTCTCAACCATTGGCGCATACAAGCTATACGAGAGATGGCTGTGGCATCAGGTTAAAAACGGCGAGAACCTTGAGCACATAGCCATAATCTTGGATGGAAACAGGCGATGGGCTTCTGAAAATGACCTTAACCCGTGGCTGGGTCACAAGAAGGGCGCAGAGAAGGTTGAGCAGCTTTTAGAGTGGTGTGATAAGCTGAACGTTAAATTTGTAACTCTTTACACGTTTTCCACTGAGAATTTTAGGCGTTCACCGCAGGAAGTTGAGGAAATCATGCGGATAGCTGAGGAAAAGTTCCGCAAGCTCCTGACTAACGAGCGCATACACCGAAACAAAGTTCATGTTAAAGTCATCGGTCGCGTGAATCTTCTGCCTGAGAGCTTGCAGCAGCTTATTGCGGATGTGGAGAAAGCCACTGCGAATTATGATAAACAGTTTTTGAACTTCGCCTTCGCGTACGGTGGCAGGGCTGAAATTGTGGATGCAGCTAAGAGCATTGCTGAGAAGGTGAAGAACGGCGAATTGGATGTCGGTGACGTGGATGAAAGCACGTTCGAGAAGTACCTGTACACTTCGCACATGCCTAAGCAGGATCCAGATTTGATACTTAGAACTTCAGGTGAGGAAAGACTAAGCGGTTTTCTGCTTTGGCAGTCTGCCTACAGCGAACTCTGCTTTTTAGATGTTTACTGGCCTGATTTCC
>CAYGYB010000343.1:0-1792 GCA_964354015.1 uncultured Candidatus Bathyarchaeia archaeon | reverse complement strand
AATGCTGGGTAATGACAAGAGGCTCAACAGGAACCGCAAAAGTCTTGCCCGCCACACAAACACACCTGAAACAAATTTTCACCTGCGGCGCAAGAGCCATAATAAATTACGCGTTGAGAACTAAAAACTTCGAAATTTTCACTGGCAACATCCTGAACCTGAATTTCCCCTCAACCGTCCACACAATGACTAGCGATGGACGCGAAATCACCTACGGCTACAGTTCAGGAACCTACGCTAGACTTAACCCCATGTTCAACAGAGTCAGCCTGCTGCCAAGGCAAGAAGAAATTGACACGTTAGGCTCGGGAATAGCCCGAACAGACTGGGAAAAAAGGTTCGAGCTAGTCTACCAGCAAGCACAAGACAAGAATGTTACGGCCACAATGGGTGTAACACCCGTAATCTTAGCCTTCGCCAAATACGTGCACCGAAAACACGGCAAAAAACCCGTTGACCTCTGGAAACCGCAAGCTCTATTCTGCACCAGCGTACGCAAAATCCAATTCAGATACAAGTCGCTTCTCCAAAAATATTTTGGACCAGCACCAGTCGTGGAAATGTACACGGCAACAGAAGGCGTTTTCGCCCAGCAGCTTGATGATTTGCCTTACGTAACGCCCAACTACGACAACTACTTTTTTGAGGTTGCAACAGGCAAAGGCGTAAAAATGCTGCATGAACTGAAACGCGGCGAATGGGGCAAACTCATAATCTCATCCTGCATGTTTCCCCGCTACGACATCGGCGACATGATAGAAGCAGCTGGAAAAAACTATTTCCGCGTGTTCGGCAGACGCACTGCTTTAACGCTTCTGGAGCATAGACTGCACAGGCTGTTTTTAGGCTGGCTACTCTAAACTGGACTGGGAGTGCGCTTTTTCGCTGTCATCACAAAGTAGATGGCAGCGATTATGATTATTACGCCTATTACCAGCAGAAGCAAAGACCATCCCAATGCTGTGGTGACAAAATGGTAATACACGTTGAGAAACGCCATTGCACCTATAGCTATCAAGATTAAACCGCCGATTAACCAACCGATGAAGCCAAACTCGCCTTTCTCATGCTTTTCGCCTTTTTCCGGTTCCTGCTTCTCCTGTTTCTCGCCTTTCTCTTGTTTCTCAGCTTTTTCGTCTCTCCGCACAGCTTGAACAGGCGCTTCCGCTTTCAATGGAGCGCCACACCGCGGACAGAAAGTCATGTTCTCCTCAACCTGATTGCCGCATTTCGGACAGTACACCATTAACCTCACCTACTCCACTCTGTTATTGAAGCATAAGTATTTAAAAGCATACGCCTAACGCTGAAAAACGTTATATTCACCACAGCACAAAATAGCCGCTAGGAAGGAAATGAATTGAACAAGAATTCAAGCGCGCACGCGCACCCGTACAAGGCTGGAGAAGGTATAATCAGCGCAGTTTCCGTAGGAGCAGTGTTCATCCTCATCGGAACAGTTTACGTTACTACGTTGCCCACTTCTCTTTGGGATAAAATAGTGGACTTTTTCAAATCCTTTGACGTCGTGAAACTGAGTGACCAACTTTCTTTGCCAGCGCCAGCAGTGCCCGGAGCACACGCAGTGGTTTACAACGCTGCATTCCAATTCTGCATAGGCTTAGCCATCCTACAAATCATATTGCTAACGTTAAGGCTCATGATGCATTCGCCAATCAGCAAGACAGCGGAAACAGCTGGAAACCTTGTTTACTGGTTCGGAGCAAGCTACCTAGTGCCCACGTTTCTCAACAGTGCCACAACAGTGGCAACATGGTTTGCGTTCTGGGCT
>CAYGYB010000342.1:0-1805 GCA_964354015.1 uncultured Candidatus Bathyarchaeia archaeon | reverse complement strand
CCACTTCCTTGTCGCCTTGAAAAATCTCCTGCGTCCCATTTCCATGGTGCCCATCCACATCCAAAATTAACACTGGCTTGTTAAGGCTTTTCACCGCTATGGCAACGTTATTCAGATAGCAGAAACCCCGCGTGTAAACGCCTAACGCTGCCCCGTTTTTTCCAGCATGATGCCCAGGTGGGCGCATAAGCGAAAAACCGTTATTTTCCGCTGCCAGCAAAGCGCTTCCGGCTGAGAGTCGTGCGTACTCGTAGATGTTGTCGTACGCTGGCGTGTCAGGATCTTCAACCAAACCTTTTTTAAGGTTCCAAATGTACTCGGCATCATGCACCTTCAGCAAATCCTCTTCAGATGCTGGTGTAGGTTCCAAAAACTCGTATCCTTTTTCCTTCAAAATTTCATGCGCCATTTTTACTCTTTGTGGTCCTTCTATGTGCCATGCGCCGTAACCCAAACATTTTTCTGAAAAAACTATTTTTGTATCCATAGCCGATTGCATCCATACATAGATAAGCGACGCTTTTCAAGTTAAAATACAACCTGCTCTTAAAGATTTGGCATACACTTGAGACTAGGGAGCAAACATCAATGATTTCCGAAAATCCCTTCGCTGAGTTCCGCAACGAATGCGAAACCGCATTAGCCTATGCGCTGAAAAAAGTTCTCCCAGAAATCAAAGTTGAAACTTTTCCTCTGAACAAACCGCCAAACCCCGAGTTTGGGCAACTATCCTCCTCATTATGTTTTGAACTTGCAAAGAAGCTTAATCAGAAACCAACAACTTTAGCTGAACATTTAGTCAAAGCCATCCGCAAATCCGATTTTTCTTTAATCGAAAAGGTGTCTTCTGTTGGCGGCTACGTAAACTTTCATGTGGATTTCCCCAAGTTTTCTGCTTTAACTCTCACGTCAGTTAAACAGTTAGGTTATGAATATGGATTTTTGAAGACTGAGAAGCCTCTTAAAATCATCATTGAACACACCAGTGTTAATCCGCTTCACCCCATACACATAGGACAAGCGAGAAACCCCATGCTGGGTGACGCTTTAGCCCGCATTCTTCAGTGCAGAGGACACATGGTTTTTCGTCACTACTACATAGACGATGTAGGTCGTCAGTCCTCAGTTGTTGCCTACGGTTACGCGAAGCTTGGCAAGCCGCAACCTGACGAAAAAACAGACCACTTCGTGGGTAAAATCTACACTGTTACAAGCTGTTTAGTGGAAATCAACCGCCTGAAGAAAGCGCTTGAACTTGCCAAGGCAGTTTCAAATGTTGACGACGTGGCGAAGATTAACAGGGAAATTGATGATTGGGTGTCCATTGCCGCAGAACTCAAAGAAAAGTTTCCGTTAATCTTCGACAAGCTCTTGGCAAAAATAGGCAAAGACGAGAATCCTGAGGAAGAAATCAACAAGTTGAATCGCGCCTATGAAGACGGCACCCCTGAAGCTAAAGCACTCATAAGACAAGTAAGTGAACTTTGCCTTCAAGGTTTCAGGGAAACACAAGAACGCGTAGAAATATTTTACGATTCATGGGATTGGGAAAGCGACTTCGTGTGGAGCAACCAAGTTACTGAGGTTCTCCAACGGTTGAAGGCTTCTCCGTTCGTTTATGCTGAAGGCGGCGTTTTGGAGTTTGACGCTGAAAAAGTAGCATGCACCTTGAAGCTGAAAGCTAAATTGGGCTTGAAAGAGGATTATGAGGTTCCGCCGTTGACGCTTGTGCGGGCTGATGGCACTACGCTGTACACAACGCGTGATGTTGCTTACACCTTGTGGAAGTTTAACAGGGCGGAAAA
>CAYGYB010000341.1:0-1823 GCA_964354015.1 uncultured Candidatus Bathyarchaeia archaeon | reverse complement strand
TTTGTGGCAAACGTATGAACGTATGTGTGACAAAGGGGCAACACCGTAATAGTATTTGGAAGGGGCCAAAAATGAAGAAAGCTTTCTCTAGAGTAAAAGTCATTAATAGAAGAAGAAATCCTGTTTTTGTTTGTTTCTGTTCAGTTTGTTTTGGGTTGTTTTTTTGAAGCAAAGCTTAAGAGTGCCTTAGGCTGAGTCTGTTAGTGTCGCAGGAAGTCGCTGTGCGTCTGCAAGAGGAGATGAACAAGGTGCCTCTCACCCAGAAAGTCTCATTCAAGACAATGCTGCAGAAAGGAAACCGCGTTCAAGTTCCTAGAGTGGTGCGGTGGCAGTTCAAGATGGAAACGGAACAGGTTTTGAAGGTTAGTGTGACCGCCGTCAACCTCTGGAGCGGTTGGCAAACCTTCTACGCGAAAATGGGCAGAGACGGACGCATAACCCTTCCGAAGCTCCAGCGAGAACTGCTGCGGGGCAAAGAAAAAAGCCTAACAGGCTACGTCATGGAAGTGACCCTTGAACCTGCATAAATCGCTGAGGCAAAAAGTAAACATGTCAGAGAAAAACGGAAAAATACGCATAAGCTGCCTGACCCTAACTTCGCAGAGTCTCTATTCCCGTTACAGTTTTCGAGCGTACTTATCACAAGAAGCAGGAAGCATCTAGCACTTAGCACGTTAAACATTCAGGGCATTTGAGAAAAAGTGGAGACGCAACTGTTGAGGACTGGAGTGATCCGATGGCGGGAAAAAGCGTCTACGCGGTTCGGCTTAGGCATACGGAGAAGCAACGCCATAGCAAAAATGACCAACATAAAAACCACACTATAAGCAAAAACGCTTTTCGGCTGCAAAAACCTTTTTCAATCCTGTTGTGACATAGGAAAACGGGTTCGGATGCATTACTTATGGCTTATGGTAAGCAATATTGTTTGGACACGAAGCTTCTTAGGATTTTTAATTTGTATGGTCCACGTTTACGAGAGGATGATTTGTATGGCAGGGCGATGTCACAATTTATCTTCCAGACGTTGCCGAATGAGCCGATTACTGTTTATGACGATGGAAAACAAACCAGATCATTCTGCTATGTAACTGACACTGTTACAGGGTTAATGTTGCTAACAGCTAACAAGAAAGCCAAAGGAGAAGTTGTAAACGTGGGCAATTCGCAGGAAGTAACTATACTTGAACTCGCAAAGAAAATTAAAGAAGTAACCAAATGCAAGTCTCCAGTGACTTTCCATCCGTTGCCCAAAGATGACCCGAAAAGGCGGTGCCCAGTTACAAGTAAACTGGAGGAACTAGTGGGTTGGAAGCCACAGGTAGAGTTTGAAAAAGGACTTAAAAGGACAATTAAGTGGTTTTCGTCCAAAAAACACTGAGTTGAATTTAAACTATCGTTAACTTAATGTTGAGGCTCAAGGGCTCTAATTTTTTACAGTACAAAAGGATAAGGGTTATTTTTTAACTACACACCATGAATTTAGAGGAAGCTTTTGATTAATACTTCAGTTTTGTTCTTCGATTGTTCCATGGCACTTGTCGGATGTTTTTCTTCCTTCTCTTAAATACTCAATTAAGAGACCGAGAACTCCGATGACGAGAAAGTAATATGCGATAATCGCAGTTTCGTCCGCTGCAGCAGAGCTGCCACTGGCTAGGAAAGCAGCTGAAAGTATGAGCATGAAAATAGCTGTACCAACAAAAAGTCGTGAGTCATATTTCAATAAAATGTACATGGCTAACGTGAGACCGAATACTCCAAGTGTAAGTATTGGCGATAAGAATATTGCGGAGGCTACGCTTAGAACTATTAAAGCGAAT
>CAYGYB010000340.1:0-1828 GCA_964354015.1 uncultured Candidatus Bathyarchaeia archaeon | reverse complement strand
GAGAGAAAAGCGTGAGTAACAGAGATGGAAGCATGAAAATCCAAGCGTTCCACAACCCTAACTCAAATTCAGGTACAAGTGACATGACTTTCTCTGTTTAGTTATATCTGTCAAACGGATATAAGTTGCATTGCAGCCTAATTAGCTCAGTTTAGTTTTCATGATTTGTGTAACAAATTTGTTGCTTAATCAGTCTAGCTAGCTATCAAAGGATAACGTGCGCTTTCTCGTGTCTTCATGCAAAAGTTGGTTGGGATTAAATTATAATGCAAAAAAGGAGAATTGTTGATTTCAGTTTCCATTGAATAAGTGCACTTCGTTATGCTGTAGATACCACAGCCCAATCATTACCCCGTCGCTCGACCCTGAATCCTTCAAGTATCTTCTCCCAGTCAGCTCTACCTATATTGCTGCTCCATAGCCCCAGGACAGCACCTAAGGCGGCGCTTAGGTATGCCTTACCAATTGGCTTTAGGATGCGTTTGATTTCGTTTACCGCTGACTCACGGTATCTTGGTGCCATGGAACACAACATGTCACAAGCGAGAACGAAGTCAACCAACCCGTCTTTTATGAAGTTCAGGTCGGAGGCAGATGTGGCATGTGCTTCGATGTTGTGATAGCCATGTTTACTCGCTTTTTTTTCTAATGCTCGAATGGCTTTCTCATCCGAATCAACAGCGTAGACCTTTCCCTCAGGACCAACAGATTCAGCTAAAGGCAGTGCGTAGTAGCCTGGGCCACAGCCAAGGTCGGCAACCACCTGACCCTTTGTAACATAGGAGCAGTATTTGTTTGGGTTATCAGTGAGCCTTCTGATGAAGTTATCAAGTCCCCAGACGGGGAAGTGCTTATCTTGTTTTTCTTCGCTCATAGCCACCTCATCTACCTACCTTATATTCTGATTTGCTTGTTTTTCTTTTAATGTTTTTGGATTCTTTCGGCAGTTCTTTTCTATGCATCCTTTTTCTACAGGACACCTATGAGTTGTAAAATTGGTGGTTGGTTGGCCTAAATTTTAATCCCAAACCCAAACTAACTCTAACTAACTCCTACTCTCCTACTAACTCTCTCTCTACAAAAAACACACAAACAAAAAACACACGCAAATAAAATGAATAAGAAAATATATTCTAAAATTCCAGAAAAAGATGCTCGCCCCTTACTGGGCGAGTAGTTTACTTTGGGTTTGTTTTACATGTGAACCAATAGAAGATTGCAGGTTCGTTTCCGATGGTCCAGCCGTCATGTCCTGGTGGAATGTCAGCTACATCTCCAGGGCTGAATTCCATTTCTTGACCATCGTCCGCTCTCACACGCAATCTACCTGAGACTAAGACTCCGAAATGGTGCACTTGACAGGAATTTGTTCCAGCAAGGGATTTCTGGTGTTTTGACCATTGCCATCCAGGTTGATAAGTTACCTTCAATACCGTCATGTCACCTATTCTGATGTTCTCTACCCGTGCATTCGGAGGAGTCTGAGTCTCATCAGGATTCTGAAAATTCTTCTTTTGTAGAACCAATTTTCTTCCCCTACTGCGCTATTAGTTTCGATGAGAATTTAACTGCTCTCAACGAGTCTCTTACTGGCGAAAAGTCTTCTGACATCTTTGCCAGCTTCTCAAGCTGTTCTCTTGGTGCCTTACTCTTAACGTAGTATGTAGCTCGAATCTCTTGGAAGCCAGGACGCACTTTTCCAGGCTCAGGCAACATAAGCAGTCCTTGCAAGTCTATGTCTCCCTCTACATCGATAGTGAGGGATTCTACTGGGATTCCCATAGCAGCTCCATACATTGCGAACCCGTTAGATATGCAGTGTCCAAGA
>CAYGYB010000339.1:0-1834 GCA_964354015.1 uncultured Candidatus Bathyarchaeia archaeon | reverse complement strand
TTTCGGGTCTATTCCATTCTCGTCTTCAATTATTAATGCGCCTATTACTCTGACTCTGGCTATGGCGCCGACTTCTAGGGGTTCAAAGCTCAATGCCATGATGTCCAAGGGGTCTCCATCTTCAAGCCAGGTCTGCGGGACAAAGCCGTACTCAACGGGAAAAATGACAGATGAGGGAATTATCCTATCTAAAACAAATGCCTCCCATTCAGGGTTATACTCGTACTTGTCTCTTGAACCGCTTACAACTTCAACAACCATGTTCAACAGTTCTGGAGGCTTATCCCCAACTGGAATGTCCTTCCAAAGGTTCATGTCTACTTTTCACCTTCGAAAAGCAAGAAACAACCCCGTGATTTAAGCTTTCTGAGACGAAAGGGAAGCAGAAGCCATTAAGCTTGCTCCATAGTTTGCCTACGAAAGCGGCAATCGTCGATATCGACACAGACCTAAGTTTCCTCTAAAAAAGCAGAAAGGACTGATTCACCGGACAAATCTTCCACTACAATTAAAAGCTGGAAGAAACCATAAGTAATTGGTGTTGCCTTGAACAAAAGGAACATCATAGTCGGCATTGCCGTCATTGTCCCAGTTTTATTGTTGCTGGGAATAGCAATATACAGCAATGGAGGCTCTCAAGACTCATTATCTAATCCGTCAAATACTCCTACACCTACATGGCCCAGTTTTCCGAATTCTAAGACGATTGCAGTACCTGAGGATTATTCGACAATCAGTTTGGCTGTTAACGCATCTAGCGAAGGCGACACGATTTTGGTGAAGGAAGGAACTTACGTTGAAAGTGTTACGGTTGACAAATCCTTAACGATTAGGGGCGAAAACAAAGAAACGACTATAGTTGATGGCAACAACATTGGACCCGCTTTTCTCATAAAAGGTGACTACGTTAGGATTACAGGGTTCAAGATAAGGAATGTCGAAAATCCGCCCCCATTTTCTGATTCTCGCGCTAGATTGGCGGGGATTCATCTGCTGCATGCTCATGGATGCGACATCTCAGAAAACGTCGCAGTCAACTGCGGCAAAGGCGTCTGGATTTATGGCGGTTCTGGAAACACAGTGTCAAATAACACTCTTTCAGGTAATAACTATGGGATTCTAATCCAGTCATCAACTGACAACTTTGTCACTGGAAACAACGCATCAAACGGTTGGGGAGGGATCTGGCTTGATTCTTCTGCGGGCAACAAGCTTAGGAACAACAATATGCTGAACAACACGCGCAGTTTCGGAGTTTCAGGCGGAGAACTTTCCCAATTTGTTAATGACGTTGATTTGTCAAACATGGTTAATGACAAGAAAGTGTACTATCTACTTGACAAGGAAAGCCTCACCATAGACCCTGCCTCATTTCCAGACTTGGGCGCTCTGGTTCTTGTAAACTGCAGAGATGCAACCGTTCAAAACTTGCAGATGCAAAATAACTACGTTGGAATACACATGGTCGGTGCCGTGAACTCAATGATTACACATAATGCTGTTGGAAGCAACACCGTCGGAATTTGGCTTCAATTCTCCCGTGACTGCGTCATCTCTAAGAACAATGTTAAACAAAACACTGACTGTGGCGTCCGTGTTGACGGGTCGAATAGCATACTTGTGCTTGGAAATAACGTGGAGCAGAATATATTTGAATCACGAATTATTATGATGCAAAATTCCAGTAATAGCACTATAGCTGAGAATACATTAGGCACTGAAGGGCTCCCAGTAGCTATTTACTTAGAATCTTCCAACTACATCAACATAACTAACAACGTTCAATCAGGAACCGGACCAATATACGGAATAACACTCAAAAGTTCCTCCAACA
>CAYGYB010000338.1:0-1841 GCA_964354015.1 uncultured Candidatus Bathyarchaeia archaeon | reverse complement strand
CGCATCATGAACAAGCGGTCCACGCCTAAACCCCAAGCGATAACAGGCACTTTAACGCCTAAAGGCAAAGTAACCTCAGGCCTGAAAATACCTGAACCGCCAAACTCAACCCAGCCGTAGCCTTCCTTATACGCGCTAAGCTCAACGCTTGGCTCAGTGAACGGGAAATAATCAGGTTTAAAGCGCACTTTGTCTGCGCCCGCGATTTCGATAGCGAACTTCGCCAGCACGCCCAGCAAGTCTCTCAGCGTAAGCGACTCATCAACCACGATGCCTTCAACTTGGTTGAACTCGCTCAGATGCGTCTTATCCACCACTTCAGGCCTATAACAACGCGCAATAGAGAAGTATCGGCTCGGAATCTCCAAGTCCTTGCTTAACAACGTTCGCGCGCTGAGACATGTGCCGTGCCCCCGCAGGATCAAGCGCTTAGCTTCCTGCATTGAATACTTGTAACCCCATCCTGACGAGCCTGTTGTCCACCCGTTTTCATGCGTAGCCTTAACGTTCGCCACTGTAGTCTCGTACGCGCTTACGTCGCCGAACTCGGGGTCTTTGACAAAGTAAATGCCCACTTCTTCTCTGGCTGGGTGGTCTTGAGGCGTGTACAATGCGTCAAAGTTGAAGAATGAAGTTTCAACGCTGGTGCCCCTCATCTCCTTAAAGCCTAAAGTAACCAGTTTAGCTCTGACTTCTTCAAGGAAACTCAGGTAAGGATGCTTTTTGCCAAGCCAAGTTTTAGCCACAGGCGCCTCAATGTTGTATTTTTGAAGCGTTACAGTTCGCCATTTGCCCGTGATTATGAACTCGGGCGTGAGCTGCGTTACTTCCTCAGCGGCTTTCTTTCCCTCCTGCACAGCCCGCTTGCCCAACGCGGTGATTTCCAGTGTTCTTTGGGTTTTTTCTTCCGCGGTTAAAAATTGCCGCTTTTTCAATGTCACAACAGCATCCTGCAACTCGCACCTCAACGCGCTAAGGGTAACCTGCTCTTTGCCGCGTAAGCTGCTGAGCAGTTTCTCGTCGCTTTCCTCCTTAGGCGCTGACGCCGCTTGCAAAATGTTTGTTTTCGAGTCGTAGGTAGCCCATTTTTTGCGCAAAGTCCAGCTTAGGGCGATCCGCGTAAACTGCTCGTCTAAACCCGCTTTCGCGGCAGCTTGGTTCAATGTGGCTTTTCCGTCAAGAGCGATTAGAGCGTTAATCAAGCGTCTTTCGGGCAAGCCATGTTCAGCGTGAAGTTTTCCTTCCGCGTTCAGTTTGAGTATGGTTTCTGGTTTTGCATATATTTTTACAAGCCCTTTATCCTGCAAGGTTAAGGCAGTGCGCATGACGGCAGCGTCAGCCAACTTATTTTTTATTGCGAATTCGTCAACTGGAACATCTTCGGGCGACTTGGCTAACGTTGAGAGTATTTTAAGTTCGTATGCTCTTAGTTCTACCATGCTTTCGTGCCTTCGTTAATATGCCACACAGTTTGTTAATTGTAGTTCTATCGCCGCTAATAAAAGCATGTTGATGCATTGCCGTCATTTTGTGCTCTGCGGAGACTACACGTCTATACATGAAAACTACTCGCAATACAACTGCCTCTCTTGCTTCTCCACATGCGTGGCGATTAAGTTTTGTTCTCCATGAGCAATTGACCGTTTTTCCTTTGGTTGCGAACGTTTGAGGGGCGCGTTTTCTCTTTCTAAAGTCTTAATTCAACTGCAATTGGTTTTCGGCTACCTCCACAAAATTATTTGCCTGTAATAGCAAACTCTTATAAATGACGCTTGAAATACATGGCAGTCAGGACAATATAACTTTAGGAGAAGAAAAGAATGAGCAAATCAAGACATAAG
>CAYGYB010000337.1:0-1844 GCA_964354015.1 uncultured Candidatus Bathyarchaeia archaeon | reverse complement strand
AAACGATAAAGCTAAAGGTGAAAAAAGGGCAACTCCAAATCTACCTGAAACCTCCAAAGCTTAAATCATAGAATTCTAACACCAAGTAAGCCTTGTTAGAAAATACTCAGCCTTTCCCCCTTTTTTATTATGTCAAATCAGGTTTTCCTAGTCCCAATTCTATAATTTTTCTCTTCAAGTTCCACTTGCTATATGTGCAGATGTGTGTTAGCTGCTTTCTATGACCGTTTTTTGCATTAAAATTTAAACTTTCTCTCTCTCGAACTTGCCTGCTAACCTGCTAACCTGCTAACCTGCTAACCTGCTAACCTGCTAACTCTTTCGCTCTTGCCTGCCCTCTCTTACTTACATATACTTACTCTTACCCTCTTCTCACAAGACACCAAAAACCAAAACTCTCGCGCACGTAATCAATTTTCATGATTTATGCTTGCGTTTCTTGAAGTAAACCAGAACCGCTACGGCACCCACAGCCACAAGCGCAATAGCAACGGCAACGACTGGGACTGTTGGAAAAGGCTCGAGTTTTACATTGGTGAAAGGCATGTACTGCATGACAACCGTTGAGTCTCTCGTAAAAATGTTATGACCACCCCCAATCACATATAATGTGTCGTTCACAACGGTTACGCTCAGACCAGCCCTGTCTATAGGCATAGAGGCAGCCACATCCCAAGAATTAGTTGCTGGAAAATACACTTGATTCGTGTATTGACCGTTTAGTGGATAAGTGGCATTACTTCCGCCAACAACGTAAATTGCCTTAGCCGCTTCCGTGCCAGTTGTTGCACCCGCAGCTGCACCACTAACACCTATTGGAATCGGTACACCCAAACTCCACTTGTCTATTCTGGGGTCGTATATTTGAGTCAAATTTGTAATTTTAACCCCACTTGCCGCTCCTGATATTACGTATATCTTGCTGTCCATTACTGCTGAAGCGTATTCAGCAACAGCCGTTGGCATTGGCGTTCCAGTGGTCCATATATCAATCGAGGGGTCATAGATTTCGACTTGTGCACTCCTATCTACGTTCGAAGATGATTCTGATTGGACCCATCCGCCTATTAAGTAGATTTTTCCGTCAACGACGTTTGCTTCAAGCCCGTACCTTGCTGTTGGCATGGGTGTTTTTGTCTGCCACGTGTCTGTTTCTGTGTCATAGACTTCGTTGGAATTAGTGATATTGCGGTCGTCTCTCCAAAGGGTTTCTCCGCCTATGCAGTAGATTTTGTTTTGATAAACTGCTGTGCCAAAATTCCCCTTCGGGGTGGGCATCGGGGCTTTTTCAGTCCACGTGTCTGTTTCTGGGTCGTAGGCTTCAGTTGCATTAATAGTCACATAAAAGAATTCGGTGTCACTTGCGAAGTGCGTGTGAGTACCGCCTATTGCGTATATTATCCCGTTGACCGCTGCGGCTCCAGCACCCTCCCTTGCTGTATGCATTGACGCTTTTGTTATCCAAAAATTCTCAGCAGCGCTTACTGAAAACGTTGCAGTTGCCGCTGAAAACAGAAGTGCTGAAAGAAATGTTAGTGCTAATGCTTTGGTCTTCATATCAGCACCAATCTATACTAGGTCGAACTCGTATTTAGCTCTCCTATGAGAACACTCTGTTCCACAAAAAGAACAGAAGACTTGCATCACCTCAGCAAGGTTTCTTGACAAACTCGCTCAATGCCCAATTTGTTCTACGTCCACGATTCTTGGAAGCCACTCTTTCCTTTCGTTTCTCAGATACTTTGCCAGCAAAAGAGCTTCTTCACTTATCAAAGTGTCAATGATCTGTGTTTTGCCGTGCTTGATTCAGTGCAGTGTTATGGCAACCTTTTAATCTCGTAGCG
>CAYGYB010000336.1:0-1853 GCA_964354015.1 uncultured Candidatus Bathyarchaeia archaeon | reverse complement strand
TCGACCATCAGGCTCGATCCAAGTTCCGTCCCAGTTCGCGGAGGCGCCTACCATGCTTGTGTTGACTCCGGGAGGCAGTACGATTGAGACGTTGAGTCTGGCGACTGTGGTTTCATTCCACCATGCTGGCCAAAACTCCATGCCGACGTTGGTTTGATTGTCTTCGTAAATCATGTGTGCAACGTTTGTTGTGAGGGTGAACCAGATGGTCTGTCCAGGTTTGAGAGGCGACGCTAGGTTGACCTGAACTTTGTAGTTGGTTCCTGAGCTTGCATCGGATGTTGTCAATAAGCGGTTATCTTGGTCTGTGGCGTTGCCTATCGTGAAGTCGCCGTTGGGCTGGCCGACGTTTACGTGGTTGATGTCAAGTTGAGAATCCAGTTCCTGTGTTATGCTTATGTTGTAAAAAAGGTCAATGGTTCCATCTGGGTTTATCCATATTTTGGCCCATTCTTGCTCGAGATGATAGTGCCACTGTGCTCCTACTGTCCCTGTGAACGCAATCGAAATGAGCACAGCCAACCACAGTGCACCCAGAAAACGTCTACTCACCATTTCGGTTCCTCACTCACCTCAAAGGTGTGCCCGCAGTAGGGGCATGTTGCATAGGGCACGCCTGACATGATTTTGATGTTGCTGGCGTTGACTGAAGCCGAACAGTTGGGGCACTTGAGTGGGACTGTTTTCATTTCCCCTGAAACCTCAAGCTTCTGGATTATTGTTTTTGGTTTTCGTGTTATGTAATAGGCTACTCCAAAAGCAGCGACAAACATCAAAGTTGCAGTTGCGAGTCTTGTTGCGCTGGCCTGAACCGTGGAGGCCATGGCAAATATGAGACCGAAAAACAGAAGAGCAGCGACTGCGATTGCACCTAGAACTGTTTTGAGGTTCACGATAGGTTTGGTGCAAATTCAACTAATTTAACCTTATCCTGGCATGAAATACGGAGGCTTTGCATAGTTTCATATTTCTAAAGTGGGAATTTTCAAGTCTAGTCAACCTGTAGAGGTGATAGATGATGGTGAAGAAAAAGGGTGAGAAGTACAAGTGTGAAGAATGTGGACTTGTTGTCGTGGTTGACGACGCCTGTGGGTGTTCTGAATGTGACCTGATTTGCTGCGGTGCTCCAATGAAGCCAGTGAAAGAGGCTAAGCCCAAGGCCAAGAAATAGACTGGAACGTTGCAGTCTGATAGTAATCCACAACGGAAAAAGAAAAAGGGTATTTGAAACTAAGCTTTGCGTTGGCCTAGCTTTTGGTCGAACACGATGCGTAGCAGCGAAATCGGCAGATATCGATCGATCGTAACGATGAAGGCGATTATGTTCTGCATTTCTCCAACAAGTTCGCGTCAGAGGACAAGCTTGTAACGTTGGACTACGAGATTCAACACTACATTCTGGGAATCCCGCAGATGCTTTTTCTGACGATAATCATCGTGATAGTCTGCGTGGCAGCTGTCGCAGCGTTTATTCTGATGGGAAAACCACGATGAGGAAAGAATTTCTCAGTGTCTAACCTTGCCGACCATCGTATAAATCATTTATACTGATGTGTGACAAATATCAGTCCAAAGTGAGAATCATGCTTGTCACCAACAAAGACTTGTTAGTGCTTGCCAGGCGAAAAGGCTACGGCGTTGGCGCCTTCAACGTAAACAATTTGGAAACCGTATTGGCAGTTGCTGAGGCTGCAACGGAAGAGAAGTCTCCTGCTATTGTTGCGGTTACGCCGAGCGCGATAAAATACGCGGGGTTGCCATGCCTTTCAAGAATCGTCAAAACGGCTGCCGAATCGTCTCCAGTGCCGATATCGTTGCACCTTGACCATGGCGAAGACTTCGAAACTGTCTCC
>CAYGYB010000335.1:0-1861 GCA_964354015.1 uncultured Candidatus Bathyarchaeia archaeon | reverse complement strand
CACTGGGGCGATGAAGTATTACATTTTGATGTTTCATGGAACAGAAGAAGGTGTTTTGGACAAAACGTGGACTGTTCTAACTGCGGGTGTCTAGCAGGATCCTTTCAAAATCCCCTGAGAATGCTAAGGCATCCAAGAGAGATGATGAAATTAGCCTGAAATACACGCGCGGTTTGGATTTTGCGTTCTAACTGAGTGAGACTAAACATTTCAGCCAACAGATTTGGGTTTTGGGGTAGAGTTTTATCCAACCAACCGAAATTGAAGGCATTATCGTAAAGTATGTCTTATTAGCAAAGTGGGCATAAACACAAACGAGGTGAACGTATGAGCGTTCTACCCCATTATGAAAGAATGCTCAGAGAGTACAAATGCCGCACTCCAAAAGAGTCAGTACTTACAGTCAAAAGTAACCTACCAAAAGCCTTAAAGGATCTGTATTTCCCTTTAAGTGAGGGTTTTCCATTAACCAACATATCTCTTTGGTTTTCTAAAGAGTTTTATGCCGTTCATGTCGGTTACATACTCGAATCCTGTGCTTACTAGCTTCTTTGCTTCGTCTAGGTCTGTAGCCGTTGCCGCTTCATAACCTGAACATTTGTAGAATGTCCTTATAAAATTCTGTATAAATGTACCATACAGAGCATAACAAGCAACGCACATAGCGATGAGGATAATGAATTTTGAGTTTTGTTACGCTTGTCTCGTTTTAATGGTAATTCTACAATAGTCGTAAGATGTAGAATGCGAAAGGCAAACTTTACAGAAATATACCTCTGGGACGCGCTATTCGAGTTGTTCATCAGACTTTTCATGTGATGTGTATTCATGCAGAACACTTGTACAGCAATGTTTATTATATCTCATGATTCTGGATACGCCTCGGTGAAAACATGTCGATGCAAAAAGCAGTCGCAGGAACCATTATCACCGTTGCCATAATAGTGATGATGACGAGCGCCCTGGCTTTGCTTCAACCCAGCACAACCATCACTAACACCGGGGCGATAGAAGCACTTAACGTTGGTGTCTATCAAGACAGCGCCTGCACACAATCTCTGACAGCCTTGAATTGGGGAATATTGCGTCCGGGCACTTCTGCCAATAGAACAATCTATGTCAAGAATACAGGAAATGCAGCGCTAACGTTGAATATGACAGCAACAGCGTGGAATCCACCCACTGCTTCGTCTTACATCACGTTGACTTGGGACAGACAAGGTTCACTACTTGCACCTGGAAACAAGGTTACAGCGCTTCTCATTCTCTCGGTGTCAGCAGACGTCAACGGATTCACCGACTTCAACTCCACAACGATAATCAGTGGACAATGATGAACCATAGCGCAAGTCGTCGTTGCAGGCACATAACCTTCTTTTTCCATTCTAACCTGCGATCCATGTTCTCGTTGCATCTAATGATAGGTTATGCAATTCGTAGTCGTTAAGCCAGCATATGTATGGCATCAGCAGAGATGTTTACTGACTCACTATTCTAGCGCTCGCGCTTATCTACCCAAGAGTTTCTCCTGGTAGTCTCTCCATTGAGTCTTTACGTATGGGCCTAAGCTTTCAATATCTGAGACTCCCACGAAATCCCTCAATGCAGGCTGTCGTCCATTAACTAACCGTCCTTATGATATTCCATGTTCTAACAATGATTTTGCCGTCTTCTTGTAAAATTAGAATGTTAGGCAAGTGTCCTTGTTTGAAGCTTTCTTTGTAATAGACAAGTTTTCCCTTTATGATAAATCCGAAAGCTTCGACAATAACCGTCTTACCTAAGAAGAAACTCAAAGGATTGGAAAAAAAGGGACTTTGTGCGGGAGACTTCTCCACTCTTTCCCACCAAAAGCCTTAAG
>CAYGYB010000334.1:0-1869 GCA_964354015.1 uncultured Candidatus Bathyarchaeia archaeon | reverse complement strand
GGACCAACCTTTGACGATAAAACATTAGAAGGCATAGCAAAAGCATTAAACCGCAAGCTGGAAGTCAACGCGAAAGCGCTGCAAATGGTTAAGGAAAAATATGAAGCCCATGCTCGAGAAAGAAGAACGGAAAAAGTGGAGCTGACGCAGCCGAGAATCAAGATGGCAACAATCCCGGAAAAAACAGAGCCCGTTCACAACCCGGTGGGAACAGCTCCAGCGGTTCAAGCAGACTTGAACGGAACAATTTTGATAGCGTTGCCAGGTGTTCCTTCAGAAATGGAAGCCATCTTCGAAGAAGCAATAGCGCCATTGCTTAAGCAGGCATCAGGCGGCAACGCTTTTTACGAAAAAAGCATTTACGCTGACAACATAATGGAGTCCACTTTGGCGCCTCTGATAGACAAAGTGATGCAGGATAATCCGAGGGTTTACATAAAATCGCATCCAAAAGGCAAGGAGGATAAGCCGCACATGGAAATTCACTTTTCCATTAAAGGCAAAGAGGCGGAAAAACCAGAAGAAAAACTGCAAAAAGCAATAGTTCAACTCTCAAGTTTGATAGAAAAGAGCAGCGGCAAAATCGTCAGCAATAACCAAAGTGGCGCGTAAATATCTTCACTAATAATCAACAGTCCGCAAAGCCAATAAACTGGTTGCCGATTAAATCGTTGAGAAAAAATGAAGACGAAATATGCAAAAGCAGCAACAGCAATAATAATCGTTTTTGCATTTTTTTCCACAGTTTCAGTTTGCCTAGCGGAAGACTACGCTGTTTCTTATCAGCTTTTGGATAAACTGGACGGCACCGTAACTTACAAGCTGAACGTAGTGATTCCGCAATCGCTGCTGGAATACTATTCTAAGAAAAGCCATAGATCAGCTTCGGAAAGTGACTTTGCGAAGTTTGTAACGCCTTACGCTTTGAAACCCGTAGCGGACTGTCTTAGCGAACTCTACGCAGATGACGAAGATTTCGCTAACGGCGCATTAATGATTGTTCACCAGATACCTTACGAGGAAATCGTGCCAGCGAAATACCCGCTGGAAATCATGGCAGATGACAAGGGTGACTGCGATCTTTTTGCCTGTACAGCAGCGTCAATAATGAAGGCTGGAGGCCTCAACGTTGTGCTTTTACATTATAAAGAAGAAGAGCACATGAACGTCGGCGTTCACCTCTCCGAAGCTCCAAAAGACGCTAGAGAAAACGTTTACTCGGTATCGCTTAATAACGTCACATACTACGTTGCAGAGTGCACGGGTGGAAACTGGACAATCGGCTGGAGAGTTGGCGAGCGCCCCAGCATTTTGAAAAACGCCACTGCACAGGTAATCACGCTGGAGAACAGCGAAGAAGTGTCGCCGGGACAGGTTTCCGCAAGCTTCACTGAACTAGAATCCAGTGCAATCGCGTTGGATATTTCGCCCTCTTTCACTTTGCAAGAGAACATGATAACTTTCAGCGGGCAACTTACCCCAGCTAAGCAGGATAAGAACGTTACGATTTACGTGGGAGCCAGCGGTTCCACGTGGAAGGTGGTTGGCACGGCGGTAACGCAGCTGGATGGGCGGTTTGAGTATGTTTGGGAGGCTGAAGCTGCAGGCGTATATGCTGTTCGTGTGAGTTGGGCAGGTGATGATGAGTATAGGAGTTCGATTAGCGTGACGAAGAATGCGGTGGTTGTGCCGTTCTTTTTGGTTGCGTTAATAGCCTTGGCTGTTGCTGCAGCAGTGATAGGTGCAGTTGCAGTTTTCGCTTTGAAACGTGCAAAACAAAAAGCTCTGATGATAGGGGAATCTCAACCGTCAACGTTCTAACAAGGGATCTCTGGTGTTATGTTGTCTTTTGGGAAGTGGGGAAACTAG
>CAYGYB010000333.1:0-1871 GCA_964354015.1 uncultured Candidatus Bathyarchaeia archaeon | reverse complement strand
CTGCAGGCCAATTGTTGCCCCACAAGTTTTCATGGTAGACGTCTTTGGCTTCGTATGTCCATATGCGTTTGCCGTTTGTGATGTTATAGCAGTACACTACCCCGCCCATGCCTGCTGAGTAGACTCTGTTATAAGCGACGCGGACGCCTTCGCTGTATATGTCCAAATAGATCTGCGGCTCAGTTTTCCATAGGTACTTTCCTGTTTCGAGACTGAAGGCATAGAGTGTTCTTTCTTCTTTAAACCATATGAGTCCAATTTTCGCGTCTAAATCCGTAGTTATCCAAGAGCTTTCATACATTGTAAAGCTTATGTTCGCTGCTACCCAAGAATCAGGTGTCTTCCAAGTGGTGTTGAACAGCAAGCTTCCTACTTCGCCTTTCGTTGCGTTCAAGTTGAAGCCCCATACAGTGACTGAAGTAGCGCTTGTGTATGAACCGACGACTCTATCGCCAAGTTTAACTCCGCGGACGCTTCCAGGTAAGCCCTGTGGAATCGATATGTTCATCGCATATGCCCGCTTTGCCGCTGCAAGTCCGGTACCGCTAGTCGCTCCCGCGTCTAACGTCCCATACATGTTGCCGCCAAATCCGCCTGACGGAGTCCAACTGCCTTCCATTGAACCAAGAGCGCTTTGGTTCCATAGAGTCATCCTGGCTGTTGCTAGATTAACATTGTATATGAAGATGTTGCCGTTGTCACCGAATATGCTGGTGCCCGAAGGCACGTTCTTGATGATGTACCGCTGTTCTCCACTGAAGACGTCAAACGCTGTCCAAGTAGTGTTTGCGCTAGCACCAAAGCCACCGCCAACACTTACCCACAAATATGCAAAAGTGCCGTGATAGTTGTATGAGTCCCAGAAGAACAATTGACCAAACGCTATCGATTGGTTGTTTAGGAACGTTTTCTTCCACAGCTCTTTACCACTCCGCAAATCTATGGCAGTGTATACTAGCGGGCGAATGTTGGTGTCGTGGGTGTAGATGAGTGTTCCAGCGATTATCATTCGGCTCGACCATTTGCCTTGGTATGCATCTCCATGTTCCATGGAGACAACACCAACGTCTCCTCCAACGAGTCCTCCTTCAGTCAGCGGTTTCGTCCACAGTATGTGAGGACTGTCTGGAGCGTCATTGTATTCATTATCCATCCAGCTGCTTCCCGCGATCGTCGCCCATTCTCTAAATTGCGCATTTATCGGGCGAGTCCAGTATTCGGTTGGAAGCGACACGCCTGGATAATACTGCGCTGGCTCCTGCGTTACGTTAACGGCTATTATCTCACTGTCGGCGGCTAGCATTATGGTACCCTTGGGTTTACCACCCACCGCAGCCGGCAAAGCCTGTTCAGGGAAGTGCGTCTGGAGATAGTATGTGCCGACCATCTTAGGAATGTATGTTTTAAACATTCCACCCGTCGAAATGGTCCTGATTGGTCCCAGCGTATCAGTTTCATTGTTAGGTTTTTTGATTGTTACAGTTAAGTTATCCCAGTATTGGTTTGCAGCGGCCAACTCCAGTGTTATGCCAGTATGGATCCACAATGTCTGGTTGACACCTACTGGGTTGGGAAAAGCGCCGATGAAGGGAAAGCTTGTAGAGGTTGTCGCTGCAGTAGCCGATGGCAAAAGTACTATTAAAGAACTCACAGATAACATCAGAATCAAAGTGATTGCAGATATTCCTGTTCTATTCATTTGAAACTTCATTTGCATTTTCTCCTTTAGTTTTTCCGCAAATTTTTGCGTTACATCTACTGTGCATTCGTTGACTTTATAAGGTTTGAGGAGAAAAGACCATGCCCCAAACATTTTCTGAAAAAATTGCCTTCTGGATTAGTGATTTTAAGCATTGCTGTTTTACGTTAAA
>CAYGYB010000332.1:0-1890 GCA_964354015.1 uncultured Candidatus Bathyarchaeia archaeon | reverse complement strand
AAACTTCGTGGAGGAAATAGCCCGCGTTGAACCAGTGCCTCCTGACTGGTGCTACATAAACAACTTTTCAAACCAGTACGAGCCGAAAGCGTTAAAGTTGCCTTCTGGGAAAGGCAGGGAATTCCGAGACGACGTGAAGAGCCTTATCGAAAACATCCGAACAGCACTTCCTAAAGCCTTCGAAAGTGACGAGTACACAAGAAAACGAGAAGCAACCCTCCAAGGGCTGGAAAATCAGAGAAAAGAACTGATAGATCAACTTAGCACAAAAGTTCAACGAGAAGGCTTCGTAATCCAAAGCACGCCCGTCGGCTTACTGCTTATCCCTGTGATAAAAGGCAAGCCCGTCAGCGAAGAAGAATTTCTGACTTTGCCTCAGAAAGTGAAAGACGCCATTCAAGAGAAAAGAGAACGGTTAGAGTCAGAACTGAGAAACACCATGAGGCAACTCTTGGACATGGAGCAGAAAATCCATGATGAACTTAAGAAACTTAACCGAGACGTCGCCCTCTACGCCATCGGGCACCTAGTGAACGCTCTTATGGAAAAATACAAAGATACGCCCGAAGTCACCGCTTACCTACAGGATGTGCAAAACGACATTTTAGACAACATCGCCCAATTCGTGACGAGAAGTGAGCCACAACAGCAGCTTCCGTTTCCAGCTCCTTGGATGAAGGAAGACCCTTTCAAAAAATACGAGGTAAACGTAATCGTTGATAACTCAAATGTTAAAGGCGCTCCCGTGGTGATTGAATCTAACCCTACCTATCAGAATCTGTTTGGCAGAACAGAGAAGGAAGTGCAATTTGGCGCTCTTATCACCGACTTCACCATGATCCGCGGAGGAGTCCTGCACAAAGCCAACAATGGCTATCTGATTGTTCCAGTTGAAGAGTTGTTGCGTAACCCTTTCTCGTATGACGGCTTGAAAAGAGCCCTCAAAAACGGGCACATAACCATCGAGGAACTGGAAGCACGTTATGGCTTCATCAGCACTAAAAGCTTGAAGCCTCAACCGATTCCGCTGAATGTGAAGGTAATTCTAATCGGAGACCCCTACCTCTATCAACAACTATTCAGCTTAGACATGGATTTCATAGAGCTTTTCAAGGTTAAGGCTGAGTTTGACACGACTATGGCTCGAACAGAAGAGAACGTGCAGCAATACGCGGCTTTCGTTTGCACTCTTTGCCAAAAAGAAAACCTGAAGCACCTCGACGGTTCAGGCTTAGCTAAACTAGTCGAATACAGCTCAAGGCTCGCAGAAGACCAGCAGAAACTCTCCACGCGGTTCGCTGAAGTCGCCGACATCGTTCGCGAAGCCAACTTCTATGCTTCGCAAGAAAACTCGAACCTTGCAACTGGAAAACACGTGAAAAAAGCAATTGAGGAAAGAATTTACCGCTCCAAACTTATCCAAGAAAAAATTCAAGAAATGATTCAGAGAGGCGTACTGCTCATCGACACAGATGCTGAAAAAGTTGGGCAAGTGAACGGGCTCTCAGTTATGGGTCTCGGCGACTTCGCTTTCGGCAGCCCCTCGCGCGTAACCGCGAGCATAGGCTTAGGTAGAGAAGGCGTGATCGACATTGAACGTGAAGCCAAAATGGGTGGTCCCATCCACACAAAAGGCGTCCTGATCTTAAGCGGTTACCTGAATGAGAAATACGCGCGGGACAAGCCGCTTAGTCTCTCAGCGCGTCTGGTTTTCGAGCAGAACTACGGCGGAGTGGAAGGCGATAGCGCTTCAAGCACAGAATTATACGCGATGTTGTCAGCGCTTTCAGGCTTGCCAATAAGGCAAAGCTTGGCTGTAACTGGCTCAGTTAACCAGAAGGGCGAAGTGCAAGCTATAGGCGGTGTGAACGAGAAAATTGAGGGTTTCTT
>CAYGYB010000331.1:0-1899 GCA_964354015.1 uncultured Candidatus Bathyarchaeia archaeon | reverse complement strand
GCAGCCGCTCTACCGGGCTGAGCTATCGAGGCACAGTACTAAGCACTGCAGACAACAAATAAAAACCTTAATGCTGCTTTTGGGCGTTGTTTTGGTTGTGGTTTAGTTCTTCGGTTATGTTGTTGAATTGCTCAAGGCGTTTTGGAGGTTTTCAGTGCCTTCTATGCTTTCGTCTGATAATTTGTGTGATTTTCCTTGAGCATAGCTTGCCAATCACAAAGAGCTTTATCCGTGTTCTGTTGTATGCGCCGCGCTTCTTCCAGCGCCTTTTTCATCTTGGCTTTCACCAGCAGGTCTAGGGCTTCTTCAAACGGCACTGCGGAGAATATGGCTGGGCGGTTTCGGCTGGAGTTGATGAGTTTTTTGTGTTTGAGGCAGTTTAGGCAGGAGTAGAGCCTTTGCTTCGGCAGTTTTAAGGCGTTCGAGAGGTCTCTGCCCTTCTGAGGCCCTTTCTTGGCGAGGTAAATGTACACCTGAGCATCTGTCCTCTTGAGCCCGAAGCTCATGAGCGTATTGAGCGCACGTTCTAAACTCAACCGTCATCATCCCTTTCTGTTTTGAATGTTTATTAAGAAAAAAAGGAGAGGTTGGAAACGTGCAGTTTTCTACAGTTTCACTTGGCTGCAGTTTTCGATTTTTGGCCGTTTTCGGAAGTAGCGTGAACTGACTATCACTGCAACAGTCGACAGCAGCACCATGACTCCGGTGGTTAAGCCCTCTGGAATAGTGATGGCACTGGCGTCAAAGCTGAACTGGTTGTAGGCGTCTGTAAGCCACGATTGGGTGTCTACAGAATAGGTTGAAGCGTTCACCTGCTTGCTTGTTAAGTTGAAAGTGTAGATTCGCACATGGGCTGCGCCTGTTCCGGTGCTTGTTGCTCCTGACAAGCCAAACAGGACTTCTTGGCGGTTCCCAACTCTGGTGGTGTTAACTGTATGAATGTGACCGCTGAGCGTGAGGAAAACATTTGGATAGCTATCCAACGTTGCTTTCAATGCCTGAGCCCAACCGACTTCATCGACTAAAGGATTTGCTGATCCGTAGCCCGCTTCTCCATTCAGGTAGCAATGTGGTGCTATGATTACGTTAACGCCAGTGCTGTTGTCAAGTAAACCCTTCATCCAAGCTATTGCCGAGCTGTTTGCCACGTATTCAAGGTTTATTACCATGAAGGGATAGTTGTTGCATGTGAATTTGACGGCTGTGTTCTTTGGGTCATAGATGTCGCTGACCCAGTAGGATTTGGAACGCATGTACGTTGTGTTGAAGGCAAGGTAGCTGCTGCCCGCTCCAGCCATGGTTCCGTCCGGGTTCGCCCATGGTGTTTGGTCCATGTTTCCTGCGCACCAGCAGTACGGGATGCCTGCGTCTAAGAGTTTGCCCATGGAGGCGTTGGCGACAGTCCATTCTTGAGCTAGCTCTGAGGCGTTGTAGACGACAATGGTGGCGGGAGGCTTGAAGACCATCGTATCGATGAAATCGCCCGTGTGCACAACCATTTTCAGGTTGTAGCTGGCTGAGTTGTTAACAATCCACGATGTTATGTCGTTGTACAGTGTCGGGTTTAAGAATGCAAGGTGCTGTGTATCGCTTATTTGCATGATGCTAAACGTTTGATCAGTGGCAGGATTTGCGGCGTGAATTTTCGGAATCATAGTCGACATGGTACTGAATGCGAGTCCGAGTGCTAAAAGTAGGGTCAATGCGCTTGTTTTGATTTTGTGCATTTTTCATTCATTCTCCTTTCAGTTGGGTATTTCTTGTCATTGCGCCCCGTACGCTCGGCGCTTGGAAAGGGAAAGCTCTAAGCTACGCTAGGGATTGAGCTTGGATCAGAATCGCTCGCAAACACGCTTTTCCCTTGCGATACTCTTTGCGAGTGGAAAATCTTATGTAGCC
>CAYGYB010000330.1:0-1908 GCA_964354015.1 uncultured Candidatus Bathyarchaeia archaeon | reverse complement strand
CTTACGAAGGTGCCTTCAATCAAAGGGCAATTCAACCCATCGCTGAAGTTTTCGGGAAAAAACCAGAGGAGTTGCCTGAAGCGGCAAAACTGCTGGATGGCTTGCGCCTGAACCTTGGAGAATTTTCGGTTGAAGTCACCGCTTTGAAGGGCATTCCTTTAACATATATTCTTTGGGCAGCAGGCGAGTTTCCAGCATCCGCTAGCATACTCTACGATGAGTCAGCAAGCAATTATTTGCCAACTGAAGACTTGGCAGTTTTAGGTGAGTTAACAACAAGCCGTCTTCTAGAAGCAAAACAATTTTTGAGAATAAAATAGGCGAGTCTACTCTTGAGAGCTAGCTTTGCCATTACAATTGCCGTTTTTCTTGTGTAGTTCACTCAGCTTTAGAATGGTTTCCTTGTAGACTTCAATGCCCTGTAAATACTCGCGTATGTCGATGTGCTCGTCTTTTGTATGATCCAAATGCGAGTCGCCGGGTCCATAAGTGACTATGGGTATGTTCATGGCTCTGCCGAGGATGTTCATGTCGCCTGTTCCCGTTTTCCTCAGAAGCGTAGCAGGCTTATCCGTGACTTTTCGGATGGCACCTGACATTGCTTTAACAAGAAGCGAGTCTTTGGCAACTTCAAACGCCTCGTTCTGATCCATTATCGCCACTTTCACTTGAACTTTCGGGTTAGCATCTTGCCACTGCTTGATCACATTGCTGAATACTTTGAAAACTTGGGCGGCGGTGAATTGGGGCGGAACCCGAATGTCAACGCGCATCTCGCTTTCCGAAGGCACCTTAGAGTTACCCCTTCCCCCAACCAGCTTGACAAGGCACGCGGTTACAGCATAAAAGGGGCTTTCCTGCTTTTCCACAGGCGGATAAACAGTTTTAATCTGCTGCCACAAATCAAACGCTTTTTCCAACGCGTTCTCGTAAAACCATGGCGACGAAGAATGCCCAGTCTCAGTTTTGCAGATTATCTTTAGATTCAAGCTGCCCTTGTAACCGATTGTTAGGTTTTCAACGCCGCTGGGCTCCCCGAATATGGCGTAGTCCGCCTGAAGCCCCTGCTTGATTACGTGCTTGATGCCCTTGCTGGTGGCTTCCTCTTCAACAGCGGCTACAAGCAGTACTTTGGCTGGAAGGGCTGATTCGCGGGCAAGTGTAGCCGCAGCAATTATCATGGCTGCTAAGGAACCTTTTGCGTCAACTGCGCCTGTGCCGTAGAGCTTGTTGTGTTCAACGCGCACTGGCAGATTACCAAGGATGGTGTCCATGTGCCCGCACAAGAGAATTGTTGGTTTGCCCTGTCCGATTTCGCCTATTACGTTTCCAACAGCGTCTTTTCTCACGCGGAAGCCTAGCTTACGCATTTCTTTGGCGAGAAAGTTTGCTATGGCTTCTTCTTTGCCTGACGGACTGTAAATGCCCAATAGGTCAGTTAGAAGGCGCACTGGGTAATCTTGCATTTTCTTCTTCTCCTAAAACAGCGTCGAGAGCATTCACTGCCGTGTCGATTTGGCTTTTTTCGATGACTAAAGGCGGCAGGAAACGCACAACGGTTTTCCCCGCGTCCAAAACCAGCACGCCCCGCTCCAACATTTTAAGCAGTACGCTAAGCACATCGAACCTGAGCTCCATGCCCAGCATTAAGCCTAAACCGCGCACTTCCTTCACGATGCGGTGCCGTGTCTGCAAGTCTTCCAGCTTAGCCTTAAAGTACGCGCCCAGTGATGCGGCTCTTTCAGGAAGCTTCTCCTCCACAAGCACATCAATAGCAGCGCATCCAGCAGCACACACGAGGGGGCTGCCGCTGAAAGTAGTCGAGTGCTCGCCCACCTTAAGCGCTGACATGATGTTTTCTTTGGCTACGGTTACGCCGATGGGCAAGCCGCCTGCCACAGGCTTCGC
>CAYGYB010000329.1:0-1922 GCA_964354015.1 uncultured Candidatus Bathyarchaeia archaeon | reverse complement strand
TAACCGAGTCAGAATTCACAAGCGACGGCTGCAAAACACCAATAACCTAAAAAACTCGCTTTCAACTAGTGCGCTGAAGCACCTACCCCTCCATTATATATAGATTGAATTATGATTGGGCTTAGCGGTGTTTGTTTTTTAGTTGGTTAATTGTTTTGAAAGTAGAATTGTTTGAGGTTGCAGAAACTGCTTTGCATTTGGATTAAATTTTAATCCAACCACCAACCAACCAACCATTTTTACGTGGAAGGCACGAGTCAGAGATGACTTCTGAAAGGTGTATACACGGTTCAGGACACATATGATTTTCAGGTCAGATGAAGAAGAGGAGTAGTATTTCAGAAATCATATCAATATAGGGTACGTATACGTATATAGTATAGTCGGAATCGAGTATACGCTTTTAAAACGAAGTTTAATCCAACACACACGATTTGTTTATACAACTGAAATGATACTATGTTTATGTTTCAGAGGAGGTGATTGGTTGAAAGAATACACATGCGTGTTAGTCAGTCATCACAAGGACATCGGCAAAACAATAGAAGAATGGCAAAAGAATGGTTGGCGTCTCCACACCTACCAAGCGACGGGATTTGGTACGGATGTTAAGCATTACTTGCTGTTTGAACGAGAGAAAAATAGAGACAAGAGCTTGTCTTCTGAAGCTGCTGCTGCCGCTGCGGCTGCAGCCGCTACTTAGAATTTTGGGTTTGGGATTAAAATTTAATCCAACCAACCAAAACCTATCTTCAGCTAAAAACTCCCCTGAAAACGTAACCTGAACCAGCTTCTTGTTTGAATTATGCAAATAACTAATGCGCGCGCTGAGGTGGGCACGAACGAAATGCCTTATCTACGATAAGCCCTAGCGGAACAATGCCTGTGGCTTAGAGCTGACGCACTCAAAACGACCAAAGCACACAAAGGTAGCAAATCTTAAATTCTTATTCATATAATAGTTGTTTTCATAGAATAAAGGAAGTGAAAAAATGCGAAACAAAACGAAAGTGTACATTACAACTATCACGCTTTTCCTAATAATCTCGTTGGTTCTGGTGTCCATGGCGGCAGCAGCCGGGTCAATAACGTTGACGCCGACAGCTCAAGCGCCAGGCGCTTCTGTCTCAGTTTCAGGCACAGGCTTTGGGGCAACAAAATCTGTAGGCATAGGGTTTGGAGCAGAAGTTGCAGGTCTCGACTATAACATGGCTTATACTGGTACGGGTATGGGTCCCTACACGGGCAATGTCTCCGGTCCAATCAAGCCAGGCTCGTTTGTTTTGTTTTCAGATACCACTGCTGGCGGCGGCATAGTATCAACATACACCGATAATGGAGCCGGGATCACGATTTGGTCATATGATGACACCCCTATGGGCACAATAAACTATGTAACAGGCGTATGGACCCGCACCTCCACAGTAGATGTCTCAGGCATAGAGACGAACTACACCGCAACTTACACTCGGTACCAGTATAACCTGACTTCTGCGGCTGGCGTAACCACAAGTGCCTCAGGTACTTTCGACACCTCCATTATCGTTCCTCCCGCTGTGGCGGACGGTAACTACAACGTGAATGCAATAGACACGGGAGGAAACCGTGCTACTGCAGTCCTCGGCGTAAGCGCCGCTATTCCTGAGGTTTTGCCCATTGGAGTCATAATGTTATTGTCGTCAATTGCAGTAATAGTTGGCTCACGATATTTAGGCAAACAACCCAAAATCAACCGAACCTGAGTCAAACTGAGGATGACAGAAAGGTACGTGCACATTCCCCTTTTTTGTGAGAGCTTGTTAACTTAAGTTCTCGGAGCGCGCAAGCAGTTTATTATGCGGCTTGGAACCGTCCTGAAATGCTACGAAAGCGGCGAACGCTCAACCAGCGAGGAAGTTGAGATCGTGGAACGCGACGGAAAG
>CAYGYB010000328.1:0-1925 GCA_964354015.1 uncultured Candidatus Bathyarchaeia archaeon | reverse complement strand
GTATACGTTTTTAAGCAACAGGATTCCATGTTCTTTTGGGCAAGTTTTTGTCAGACGGCGTTCTTAGTAGTCGCAGAAAACTTGGTCTCTTTGACAGTCCTGAGTGTAAGAGCTGCGTTTTTAAGGGTAGCAGTTATTGCTGGAATGAGTGCCCGTACAACGTTTGGCGAAAGCACCAATTACAGTAGCGCGCAAAACCATGAGTTGTCATCTGTTTCGCCTTCGTGAATTGTAAGGGTGTTGTAGATTCTTCGTTGTGGTTGAGAGCGGAACATGGATTCTTCTATTCGGTTTTGAGTATTTAATCTTGTGTAGTTTTTGGAATATTCTAAAAGTATGAATACTCCGCTAACTACCTGTTAGGCAGGGAAACGTAAATGACAAATCGCGACCGAAACAAAGCTGGAAAGAAAACAGACGAGTTTCTACTCGCAACCATAGAGAAGAATCCTGGGCTTTCGCAGTATGAGTTAGCCAATAAGCTCGGTTGGCATTCTGGTCATGTTGATGGTTCAGTAAGGAGGCTTCTTAAGGCTGGTAGGGTTTACATCAGGGTTTTGGAAAGGAATGGTAGACGTGTCAACCTCATTTATCCGAAGGATCAGAAGCCTTCGAATGTTCTGGAAGTGCCGGTTGAGTTGCTGAAAGCAGGCAATCCAGCATGGGGTGAATGCGCGTTTTTCCATGCTCTTGACAGTTCAACAATCGGGGTTTCAGGACAGGAGGTTCCAGAGTGGGCTGAGGTTTCATGTTTTGTGGAAACGGTAGCCGTTCAAAGGGAAGATGGGAGATTAGTTTTGCGGATTCCAGAGAATTTTTGGAGGTTCTATAATCTGGATAGGAAACACAGAGTGGTGTCGGTGAATGGGAACAATATTTTGATAACGGTTTCTGGAGACATAGTTGAAGAGAAAGAGTATCCTTCGTAGTGTTGTGTGGTGTCTATAGCCCCCTTTTATATAGGTTGAATTTGTGTGTGGAATTGGTGTTTGACTGATAGTTATGTGGGAACTAGCGTTTGTGAGGTGACTATCCCCTCCCTCTATATATAGATTGAATTGCACGTTCAGCCTTGTCTTCTCTTGTTGTTAGTTGATTTCGTGTTTTGTTTTGACGGGGTTTTTGAAGGATAGCATGAGAGTTTTTTGTGGGTTGGACGTGTTTTCTGAGAGGCATAGTTGTCTTGTGGAATGGTTGTTGCTGAGGAAAGGCTTGGTTTGGATGAAGGTACTGTTATGGTTCCACTTTGCTTTGGATATCGCCTTTTCTGCGACGGTTGCAGTAAAATATCTTTTCCATTTTTGTACTTTCAGTAGGCTTGCAGAATCAGGTCGAGTTTTGGCAGGTTGGGCTAGACAAACCAGCAGGTGCTGCTGTTGTTTGCTCAGTGAGCGCAGAAGTAGTTGTATCTAATGGTTGAGACGATGGTTTCCAGCTTACTGTTAAAGAGTTTCGTCGTCTTCTTATCAACCAAACGCCTACTAACACAGCAACGACAACAATTGCCACTATCGCTACTATTATTGGCAGCCATGGGAATGAAGCTTGCGAGGACAGGATTACAGCTCGGTACTGAGTTTGTCCAGCGACCAATCTGATTGTTTCAGTTTGGGCTTCATATCCAGCTTTGGTAATTTGAAAGGTGTAGTTCCCTTCCAGAAGGTTTTCGAATGTTAAGTATCCTGTTTCGTTCGTAAACCCGCTTATTATTTGATCGCCAGACGGCTGAGACTGCGCTGTCACGTTGGCATTGCTTATTGGGTTGCCATTTTCTTCAATCACCTGTAATTGCAGGGTACACGTACGAATGGAGCTTGGGTTAATTGTAATCTGAACTGTTCCGACGGTGGAATTGTACCCCGCTATGGAAGCGTTTGCTGTAATTGTGCAGACAGTGTTGTTTATAGCGTTGGGGGCAGTGAACA
>CAYGYB010000327.1:0-1927 GCA_964354015.1 uncultured Candidatus Bathyarchaeia archaeon | reverse complement strand
ATGCCTGAAACATATAGTGCGCATGAAAGCCGAGTTTACTACGTGGAAGAAACAGCGTATGGACAAACGCCCGCGAACCCGCCGATGCTGAGCGTTCCAGCCGAAAGCGTGGAGCCAAATGTGAACCCGAGCAACATTAAGCTCCGCGGCGTCGGCTCAGTTGACCTGCAAGCCGTCAAAAAAGGACTGCGTGCGCCGAGTTTGAAAATTGCTTATCCGCTGCCAAGCGCCGCGCCCATAAACCTTCTCCAATACGCACGAGTTGAACTGGAAAAATCGCTAAGCATCCAAGTGCTCTACTACAAGGGCGCTTTCGCTTCTGCCACCGCTATACTCTCGCTGCTTTACACGGGCTGCAAGTTCCAAAAAGCCACGGTTGAATGCAGCATAGAGGATGTGGTTAAAGCCAGCGCTGAATTGCTCGCTCAAAACGTTGCCACGGGAACCGCCAAAATAGAAGGCGCAACCTACACGGATTACGCTGGAGCCGTGCCCTTCTACGAAAGCTACATCAAAAAAGACACAACAACACTGGAACGCGTGACCGACTGGAAATTCACCATCGAAAACAACCTCAAACAAGTGCCAGTGATTCGCACATCAAACGGGAACGTGCTGAAGTATTTGCCGCATAGGCACCGCGACTTAACAGGCGAACTAATCTTCGAATTCGAAAGCAAAGAAGAATTCGATGATGTGGTCAACGATGCGGAGTTCACTTTGGAGTTCGGTTTAGGCGGCAGCAACAAAGCCGTCTTCAGCAACTGCAAGTGGGAAAACGTAGCCGCGCCAACACGTATCGAAGAGTTAGTCAGCTTGAAAGCCGCGTTCGTGGCTAAAACCGTAGCCATAAGCTAAGAAAGGTGATGAACATGCGGAGAGAAACCGTTGAAGTTGGCGCTGAATACGGCAGCGAGTACGCGGGCAAATACGTTTTCCAAGAGCTCACGTGGGCGAAGCGAAGCCGCATAATCCAGAAGCACACGCGGTACCACCCAGTATCAGGGCAGGTGCTCAGCAGCGACTTCATAGCGATACAGGCTGAGACTATATGGGCAGCGCTTAAAGAACAACCACTCTGCAAGCCCGTGACGCTGGAAAGACTGCTCAGCGAGGAAAACGGCGTTCCCATACCAGTGGGCGAATTATTCTCCAAAATCGTCAACGACCTATGCGCCATGACGCGGGATGAAACAGTTTTTTTATCCGCGCCATCCGCAGACAAAAGCCGCACCCAGCCATCACAGACTTCCGCCTCTGCAAAGAATTCGGATGGACCACCAACCAGCTTGCAAAGCAACCAGCCCGAGTCATCCACCAGTTCACCGTCATCCTCAACGAAATAGACCACCAAACAGAGGAAACACAGCGAAAAGCAGAAAGAGAGGCAAAAAAACATGAGCGTTGAAGTAGACATTGACGTTGCAGGCGCTGAAGAGTTCAAGCAGGCAATTGCGCGTTTTGACGCGGAAATGCAGAGACAACTCAGCGAACAGTTAACCGAATGGGCTGAAAACGTAAAAGCAGAAGCAGCGCGCATCGTGCCCGTGCGGACTGGCTACCTGCGCAGCAGCATTTACGCGCGAACGCATGAGTGGCAAACAGACATCGGAGCGGAAGCAGCTTACGCAGCTAACGTTGAATTCGGCACATGCTACGCACAGGCAAAGCCTTTCATTCACCCTGCAGTGCAAGCGCGCTTGCCAGAACTTGAACACGTGTTTTTGGCGGCTTTAGACTTAGCCAAAACGGAGGCTGGCTTATGAGCTTCAGAGAAATAGCCGTGACGATAAGGGCGGTTAACCGTGCAAGCACCGAGTTCAACAGGATTCAAACTGACGCTGAAAGCCTTGCCACCCGAGTTAAAAGCTTAGGCTCCGCACTTGCAGGCATAGGCGCTACGGGCACAGCCATAGGCTACATCGCG
>CAYGYB010000326.1:0-1928 GCA_964354015.1 uncultured Candidatus Bathyarchaeia archaeon | reverse complement strand
AGCCAGCTATGTACGGGTTCGTGTCAGCAGGCCAGTTGGGATCTTCCTCGGAACCAACGATGCCGAAAGCAGGGAAGTTTCCGAGTATCGACCACCACTCTCTGTTCTCAAGATGCGCTGGTCGTGTCCAGTAATCAGTTGGTAGCGGTGATGGAGGCCAGGAATACACTGGGTCGTTCTGTACGACAAGTTCTTGTTCTGCAGTTGAGCAGGGCTCATAGTAGGCTGAATCAAGGAAATAACCTGAACTGCTTGTGTTCGCCACTATGTATCCATCGAACCATCGTCCTGCGGGGTAATATTCTCCAGCGAAATCAAATTTGAGTTTCCATGTGCCAACTTGGTCAACAACGTATTCAAACCATGCAGTGGCGTCAGCAGCGTAGGAATTCATCGGGCCAACGACAACCTTGTCTCCGTTTGGCTTTGTTATTGTAACTGTGTATCCCTGATGATACCGCATCGGACTAGTAGGTGAAGTAGTCCACATGTTAACCAGCAAGGTCTGGCCGAGTCCAATTGGGTTAGGTCTAAAGCTAAGCCAAGCACTGGTGTCAACTGTTATACTGGGAGTAGCGCCGGATGGCAGTGATCCACTAATTCCTGAACCTGGTCCTGTAGGCATTCCGCCATGTGTTCCGTCTTCTTGAGCTTGGACGGGCATTGCCGATAGTGCAACAGAAGCCATCAAAAGAACTATAACGATTACAGAGGTCATTTTTGTTTTGTTTCTTATTGAAATTTGCACTGGTTTATTCTCCTTATTTTTTTCCTTGGTGCAGCATATCACAGAGATATTATTTAAATTTTTTCTAGTAACAGCAAAAGAGTAAAAATAGTCAATTTGCAATATGCAAAAATATTATTTTTTTTATCACTTTTTGACAACTACTAGAAAATATTAAATATACGTACATGCAGTATTCACTTTCAGAGAAATCAAGGAAATGAAAAACATGCAACGCAAAATAAAGGTATTAACAACAACTATTACAGCTTTTCTGGTGCTTTCATTGGCGTTGGTGTCCATGGCGGCAGCAGCTGGCGCAATAACGTTGACGCCGACAACTCAAGCACCCGGCGGTTCCGTCACTGTTGATGGCACGGGTTTCGGAGCAACAAAAAAGGTAGGCATAGGGGTCGGTGCAGAGGTAACTGTTACTGACGAAAGGCATAATATTACCGATCTCGTTACGACGCCGGACGCTGATGGTTATTACGGACCGTTTGGGGGCACGACAAATCATTATCCAATCAAGCCGGGTTCCTTCGCCGCTTTCTATGATGTTGATGGTGTGACATCCAATTATTGGGATAAAACCCCCCCCGATGGAACGCTAGATACAGACAGTGGCTACGCTATTGATCCTCGTGTAAACTATGTAAACGGCTCATTTAACCGTAAATCCACAGCGGATTGGTCAACGTGGTTAGCTCCATATGTTTTAGTTAACTATACCTACTACACGTATAACGTGACCCCTGCTGCAGGCGTAACCACAAACGCTGGAGGCACTTTCTCAGCCTCGATTACTGTGCCCACAGTGACTGACGGAAACTACGTTGTCACGGCTGTAGACACGGCAGGAAACAAAGCCACTCAAACCCTCAACGTAGTTCCAGAAGGCTTAACCATCGGAGTCATGCTGGCGCTGTCAACAATCGCCGTGATAGTTAGCACACGCTACTTCCGCAAACAACCAAAAATCAAAAGCTACAACTAAGTTAAACTGCGAGAGTTGAACTTTCGCTCCTCCCATTTTTTCCGGCTCCCTCTTCGAATTGAGAGCACGATTCATAGCGGTTAGGGCATTGGTATTTGAATTTGGAAGTTACTGCTCGCAAGGAAACTGCCCCTGAGTTAGCCCGATAATCTTAAATCGCCCTTGCTTCGTGCATATAGTCTGATTGGTGATGCCAGAGCCTTC
>CAYGYB010000325.1:0-1930 GCA_964354015.1 uncultured Candidatus Bathyarchaeia archaeon | reverse complement strand
GCTTAATCCATATTGGAATGTCGGTACTGAAAAGCCAAGTTCTGCTCCTGCAGCAATGGCGGCGAGCATGTCGCCTACGAAAGCTGAGATGAATAGCCAAGCGTACAGTCCTTTGCCTTTTGATATTTTGTTCAGCGCCAACAGCAGGAAGGCGGGTATGAAGACGCCGATTATGCCCATGTTGACGATGTTAGCGCCTAGGGCTGTGATTCCGCCGTCGCCGAATAAAAGGCTTTGCAGAACAAGTATTATGGTCATTGAGATGCATCCTGCGTAAGGACCAAGTATTATGCCCAGTGAGGCGCCACCGAGGAGATGCCCGGTTGTTCCGCCGACAATCGGGTAATTCATCATCTGTGCCGCAAAGAATAGGGCAGTTAGCACACCCATGATGGGTACTTGACGCTCGTCTAGTTTGCCTTTGATTTTCATGAAGGAAATTATCCAGAAAAGGAGGGTTACTATGAAGGTTACGATAGAGATTGTTGGACTTATGAAGCCATCGGGGATGTGCATTTTTCACCTTTCTCCATCGGTCTTTGGTAACACTTTTCAGGTTACTAGTGTTACTGCTATTAAAGGTTTTCCACTCACTTATGGATTTTTTCTTAATCCAATTTTGCAATTAGAAAAACCAGTGAAAAAATTGAAAAACGCCGAATTATGCGCTGTCTCTGAATTTGGCAGCGCGGTCTAACTTCCGCCTCGCCACACTTACTAGCGAATTCGTCGGTGCCTTATTTTGGGAGGCTCTCAGCGATTTTCTTGATATTTTCGCGATATTCCTTGAACGCATCACGTCCTTTTCTCGTGAGGGCAAGTGCCGTATGTGGCTTTCTCTCGATGAACTCTTTAGTTATCTCGACATAGCCAGCGTCTTCTAGCTTGCTTAGGTGAGCGGATAGGTTTCCAGGCGTCATTTGCGTTTGTCGTTGAAGAAAGAGAAAATCTGCGCTCTGAACAACGTAGAGTTGCGCCATAATCATCAACCTACTCGGCTCGTGTATCAATCGGTCAATGTTATCAACATTGATATCGCTATTCGGCAGTAGCTTTTCCACCTTGTAAAGGATATTTTTTTATGAAAGCAATCAGCAGGGCAAAACCCGTTACCATTACCGTGGTTCCCAACGCCAACAGTATGTATGCAAAGAAAATGCCCAAGAAATTTCCGACTGCAAATGCAAGCAGTGCCAGCAATCCGTATCCGTAGAGTCTCTTGAGACTTATAATGTATCCGAAGACGATGAAAACTGCCAAACTTCCGACGCCAATGATGAGCAAAACATTTTGAGAGATTAGGTCCCGCCACAGAGGGTCCCCGAATCGAGGGGAACAGAGAAAGAGAAAAGCAAAAAAAGCGCACCATACAGCCGCCGTCAGCCCTAAGGCGAAGGCTATGAGTTTGTTTCTACCTTTCTTCCCAAAGTTTACATAGCCAATCCGGGGCATGGTGATTTTTCTTTTTGCTATAATATATGTCAGCAATGTTATTCCTCCAAAGAGCATATAGGGTATAATTCGTACAATGAAGGAGTCAATCCCCCAAAAGTGTATGATGCCTACCAAGTCGAATCCTAGAATAAACCAACCGATGCATATGTCAAGCAAACCATCTTGATGATACGACATATACGTCCTTCGCTCGATTTCCTTTAGGTTTGGCCCATTGCTCACGATTATCACTTCAAATAATACCGATAACTTTCTGTCTTATAAAACTTTGCATTACAAAGTACTTTGCAGCAAATTCTCAGATAACAGATGCGTACTCCGAAAACCTAAGATCGGCAAATCAAAAGCCAAGCTACGGTTCAGCGACTACGGCGAGTGGAGATATCACCCACACAACCCCATTCGTTAGACAAACTAAACACGCAGCAGGTTATGCGTTGTTTCTGAATTTGGCAGCGCGGTTAGCAATTAACGT
>CAYGYB010000324.1:0-1930 GCA_964354015.1 uncultured Candidatus Bathyarchaeia archaeon | reverse complement strand
CGGCGAAAGATGCTACGCGTGTGGAGGAGGCTGTTAAGCTTTTTAGCATGGCGTTTGGGCAGATCAGCGCATTGAAAGTGGTTGATAGGTTTGTGCTGAGCAGTTTGACCCACGAGTTGACGATGGCTGAAACGACGGTCCAGTTGGAGAAGCAGAAGAGGCTTCCTGATGCCTTTCTTTCCGATCACGGCGGCCAGTTCAAGGTAGCAGTGGAAGAAATGATGCTGTGAGCGTCATGTTGAGGCTCATTTTGGTTCTGGTAACTTTTCGTCTGTTTGAGGGTTCATGGTAACTGTCGTCAGATAATGGCAGAACATAAGGTATTGCTTCTCGTGGCACCACTTCAAAAGTGTAAAGAACGCCATCAGTTCCCCGACCAGTCATCAATACTTTCAGGTTATCGAGTCTTTCACAATTACATTAGACCGCATGAAGGGCTCGAAGGGAAGACTCCTGCTGAAGCTTGTGGGATAAAGGTTGAGGGACAGAATAAATGGCTAACATTAATCCAAAACGCAAGTAAAAGAAACTAGCTGTAAGGCACAGGCACATAATATGCAACATAACATGTTATGAGACAGCTTCGAAAGGCTGATATGATAAACGACGTTGACTTTCGACGGTGCGAAATTTCATTACAGTTATAACATGTTATAAATACTTATCTGTGTTTGTGCGATTGCATTTTATTGCGACTAAGAGGGCTGACCTTTTCGGCTCGTTACAAGAACAAGGTTCTTGTACTTGGTCGCCTTTATTCTGTGTTTATGTATCTCCTTTATCTAGATGAATCTGGTGGACCAAACAGTTGGACCATACAGAATCACTTTGTATTAGGTGGCGTTGCAGTACATGAAGGGCAAATACGCACGCTTGCAGAGAAAATGAATGCCATCCAAAAGAAGCATTTTCCACAGATAAATGTTCAGCTACCGTTCCATGCTACAGACATAAGGGAAGGAATAGGACGCTATAGAGCCGTACCACGTGATGAAAGAGAACAGATTCTGAGAGAGGTATATCAAGTTATCAAGAGTGCAGATATTCCTGTCGCCGTTGCGTTTGCAGTGGCACTGAATATTAATTCAGTTCAAAATCCCACACAGGTACTTCATGACACTTTTGAAGAGATCTGTAGTGCATTCAACAATTTTCTAATATGGGAATATAGGGCAGGCTTTCCAAACAAAGGTCTGTTAATCATAGATGAACATCGCGTGGGAGAATACAGACAACTTCTTGAGGGTCTTTTGCAGAGAGGTACAAAATACGGCTACTTAGGAAATATAATTGATATTCCTTACTTCGCCCATTGCCCCGAGACGCGAATGTTACAACTTGCAGATTTCGTTGCGAATGCTGTCTTCCGTTACTACGAAAAAACGGATACTTATTATTTCGGCATAATCATGCCATGCTTTAGCAGAAGACCGACTGACCAAAAAATTTATGGTTTAAGACACATAACAGCAGATCATAGCTGTGGATGTGGTGGTGCTCACAACTTACCTGCCCTATGACATCTGACGATAGTTAACAGCCAAAAGCCTCTGACGACAAGTTAACAGAACCCTCATTTTGCGCATCCTTCTCATCCGCAGGACAAGGGCAAGGTCGAGCGGCGCATCCAGAACCTGAACAGGGAGTTCGTCGATCATCTTAGGAAGTTTCCGGAATGCCTCAAAGGCAGACCAAGCGAGTGCGAGGAGCGGTTCAATCATTCGCGTTTTCATAGAAGCGTAAAAACATTTCACGCGGAGCTCTACGAGTTTAACGTTAGAAAGTTGACTTTACATTATCTAAAGTTTTATAGCTTACAATTCCTAAGCCATTCTTTAGGGAAGTTATCACGTGTTGATTGCTGGTGTTGACGAAGCGGGACGCGGCTGCGTAATCGGCCCCTTAGTCATCGCTGGGGTATTAATGAAAG
>CAYGYB010000323.1:0-1933 GCA_964354015.1 uncultured Candidatus Bathyarchaeia archaeon | reverse complement strand
CGAACAATACGCCCGCAAGCCCTATGCTTGTTAATGGACCCGCAAGCGCCGTTATCCCGATGATTTTTTTGTCCGCTACGCCAGCAATGTTTACAGCACCCGGCGAAACAATTTTGATCAGGTTCAAAGGTATCGTCATTAAAGTGAAAGCTGCGCCTAACGCGCTTATGCGGAACTCAGCCCAAAGCCCAAACTGTTTAGCGACCACTTTGTGCGCCAGCTCGTGAGAAAGAAAAATAAACGTGAAGAGCGCAGCAGAAACAAACGTGTTAACGGGGTCTGAGAAGATCCTGAAAACCCAGTCTAAGCCACTGCTGCCCCAAGAAAGCCCAACAGCCATAACTATCAATGCTCCCGCGGCTAAGTGAACCATCTCGGTGTTGCTCATCCAGCTGCCTCTCTGCACTTTAAACCTGTACTGGAAAGAGGGTTGACTAACAGTCTGAGGCGGACGCGCTTCACCGGATTGTTGCGAGCTCTTTTCTTTAAGGCTAGGCTGCCGAACCATTGCTTGCCACAGTTCGGGACAGTTGTGGTTTTCGGGCATCCTATGTTCGCCACAGAAGTACATGCCGCAGAATGAGCATCTGAATGGAAGGTCAACGTTCTTGCTGCAGTATTGGCACTTCATTGTTTGCTCAGCTTCTCGATTTGCCTTAATGTTTTAGGAAAATCTTAGAAGTCGTGGCTTAAACTTGTTTCGTTAAGAAGGCTTAAAAGTAAATTACGGATTTCATGATTTAAGGAAAAACTGTTCAAAAAGTTGGATTAGCTATGCAAACAAAAAATACGAAAAAAAACACGATCAGATGCGCCGTAGTAGGTTATGGACCTGCGTTCAACATGGGCAAATCTCACTGCGACCAAATAAAGGCAACGAAAGGTCTTGAGCTTACCGCAGTCTGCGACGCGGACCCCAAAAGGGCTGAGGTTGCCAAGAAAGATTTCCCTTCCATTAGAGTCTACAAGGATTTAGGTAAGATGTTGAAGGAAGCGGATGTTGATCTCATTACGGTTGTTACGCCCCACAACGTCCATGCCAGTTTGGCTCTTCAGTGCTTGAAGGCGGGTAAACACGTTATAGTCGAGAAACCAATGTGCATTACTACGGCTGAAGCCACAGCCATGATCGAAGAGGCGAAGAAAAGGAACTTGATGCTTTCGGTTTTCCACAACAGACGGCTTGACGGCGACTTCATGGCGTTAAAAAAAGCGATAGACAAAGGGCAAATCGGCAAAGTCTTCCATCTAGAAGCGTTCATGGGCGGATATGGGCATCCGGGAACATGGTGGCGTTCAAACAAGAAGGTTTCAGGCGGAGCCCTTTACGACTGGGGAGCGCACCTTCTCGATTGGGTTCTCAATCTCGTTCCGGGCAACATCGCGGGAGTCACGGGCTTCTTTAATAAACTTGTATGGATGGACGTCACGAACGAGGACCAAGTGGAAGCGGTCATCCATTTCGAATCTGGCGCTGTCGCTGACGTGCAGCTGTCCAGCCTAGCAAGCATAGGCAAGTCTCGTTGGCGAATCCTTGGCACCAAAGGCGGAATAACGACCGTGCCTGAAAAAGAATATTTCCGAATGGTGACCTACAGCGACGGAAAACCCGTTGAAACACAGGTAAACTTCAGAAAAGGCAAACATCCAGCGTATTATCGAAATATCGCTGACCACCTGCTACGAGGAACCGAATTGCTAGTTAAGCCTGAGGAAGCGCGGAGAGTCATAGCCGTCATGGAAGCCGCCGAAGAGTCCTCGAGAATCGGCGAAACGGTGAAGCTCGAGTACCCATAAGCACGCTCAGTTCCTTTACTAATTGAAACAGTTCATTGAAGACACTTTTCAAGGTGGGGCAGTAAAGCATGGGGCAACGTTCAAGGAAAAAAGTTCCCGTAATCTTAGACACGGACATCGGAAGCGACATAGACGA
>CAYGYB010000322.1:0-1935 GCA_964354015.1 uncultured Candidatus Bathyarchaeia archaeon | reverse complement strand
ATGTGCTCACGCGAATAGGACGACCACGACGATACCAATACGCACAAAAAAGACCGCCACCATAAAAACATGCCAACTCAGGCAAGGAGCGAGTCTATACGAAACGGATAGGAATACTGGCATATGGATCGTTGCTTGATGACCCTGAAAAAGAAATAAAGGCAGTGATAGTTGACCGTATACCGAATATTGTCACCTCTTTCAAGATTGAATTCGCCTATTCTAGCGAAAAAACCCGTGATGGTGCTCCTACGCTAATTCCTGTTGAAAAAGGTGGTGCAAAAAACAATGCTCAAATTCTACTTTTGAAAGAAGGAATCACTGTAAGAAAAGCAAAGAACATGCTTTGGCGGAGAGAAACACGTAAAACAGGTTGGTACAAAAAACCTGTCAAGCCTGGAAAGAACAGTGTTTATGTGAAATCAAAGACAAAGTTTCATGATATCGATGTTGTTCTCTACACCAAAATTGAGCCGAACATAACTCCCCTGACACCCCACAAACTTGCTCAGCTAGCCATTGACAGTGCTCGTTCTAAAAGCGGAGGACAAGAGCTTGATGGAATAAGTTACTTAATTCAAATGAAGAAAAATGGCATTCACACTCCATTAATGGAGCGATACGAAAAAGAAATTCTGCGTGAAACAGGCACTGAAACACTCGAGGATGCTCTGCGTGTTATCCGAAATCAGCTGAAAAACACTCCCTGAGAGAGAAGTTCCAATCTATCCGTTAAGTGCTGAGTGTTTATAAATGCGAAAGGTTTAAGTGTTTTGTACTACTTTTTTGTAGTACGGTGTTCCTGTGAAATCAACAACTAGAATTACACGGAAGTATCAGGTTACCATTCCGAAAGAAGTGCGGAAGAAAGTCGGCGTTAAAGTAGGAGACGAGTTAGCGGTCATGGATAAAGGCGAGCTCATTGTCTTGCAGAAAGTGAATAAGGCGAAGAGTTTGTTGGAGTTTGCGGGCTGCTGGAAAGGATATCCCGAGGCTACTGAAGAATTTATGCGCGACATCAGAAGCCTGTGGTCTACATGGAAAGCCTAACGCGCGTGTGTTTAGACACAGATGTCCTTATAGATTATTTGAGGAAGCCTTCAGACGAAGTCAAACAACTCATGGAAAGCATTTTCGAGCGAAAATTGTCTGCCTGCACCACCAGCATAAACACGTTTGAGATTTGGTTAGGCGCACAATTGGCTAACAAAGTCGAGCTTGCCCGAGACACTGCAGACTTCCTAGAACAATTGGAAATTGTAAATTTTGACTATGAGAGCTCGGTTGATGCTGGTCGCGTTTTGGCAGATTTAAGAAAGCGTGGAGAGCCTATTGAAATTAGGGATTTGTTTGTTGGGTGCATTTGCAAAGTCAGCGGTATGCCATTGGTTACTAGAAACCTAAAGCATTACAGGCGCATACATGGATTAAAAATTCTAACGCCAGAACAAACTCTCAAAAAACTCCAAATGTAAAAAACTTATGCACCAAATCAGCTTTAGTTAAGGCTGGAAAATCAACGCGAAAAGGAAATCACGACACGCTGACAATACGTCCAAAGAAACACCACCATAACACATGTTTTCGTCTAAGCAAATTCACAACAGATATAAACGCGCCCCCGAAAAAGACAAATAGAGTGGCTCAATCATGAGCGTTGAAGTGTTAAAAGACATCAGGAAAGAACTAGAAGAACTCAGACTTCTCTATAAGGAATTAGTGGAAAAACTCGTACCAACCGAGCAGCCTACTCTGGAAGAAAGAAAAGCCATAGAAGATAAAGACGAAGTAGTCAACGAAAAAGAACTGATAAAAACTCTGGGCAAAACCAATGGGTAAGCCTCGTAAGAGTTCACCATATTTAAAGGGGAGGGGTAGCGCCGCAGAGCACAACCGCAGCAACTCAGCCTATTTGGAGCCTAATAGAAATAGAAT
>CAYGYB010000321.1:0-1937 GCA_964354015.1 uncultured Candidatus Bathyarchaeia archaeon | reverse complement strand
AAATCCGAAGAGGCTTAGTTCAAGCCACAAAACTATGGAGGCAATCGCGACTTCCGCAATGGACAGGACTGCGCCTACTTTCAAATAATCTTTGAGGCTTATGGTTACGCCTTTTCTGCGCATTGTTTCCAGCCACATGAGTATTGCTAATGAGCCCAGAGGGAAAAAGTGTGGCCCAAGGTTGTTTCCAATAATGTTCGAGAAAATCAGGCTTGTCAACGCTTGCGCTCCTATGCCCGCTGTTACAGCCGCTTGTTTTATTGAGAATAGTCCGAGTATGGTCATGGGCCAGTTGTTCATGAAGCTGGCGCCAACCGTCACGATTAAGCTTGGAAGAAGCACCGACAAAACTGAGGGCAGTGTGACTGTGTTCGCAAACGCATTCGCCAAGAAATCTGTTAAGCCTGTGTGCTGAAGCCCTTGAACAACGAGGAAAATGCTAATCATAAAAACAACGATGCCCCAGTTGATTTCTCGTGCTAAGCTTTTCAGTCCTTTTCTTTCTTCGTTGAAGCAAGATGCGCGGTTCAGAGTTAAACGGTATACTATTAACAGAAACACTGCGCCAGCGCATATCACAAAGGAAACTGGAAGCCTGTTTAAGGAGGCTAAAACGTAGCCAATGTCTATGGCGACAAGTGTGGCAACGCTGACTTTTAACAGTAAAGGCGTTATAGGCTGCGTGCTTCCGATTAAGGCGTCAACAAGCTCAACTGAGTACGTCTTGGGCACGTTTTTCCTGAAGAAAACATAAACCAACAGCAAACTGCTTGCGATTGTGGCCACTGCCACAGGAGTCATGAAAGCCAAGTGGTCGATGAAGCTGTATTTGAAGAAGTCGGCGCTGACGATGTTAACAGGGTTGCTTGTGATTAATGGCATAGCAGCGGTGTCCGCGATAAGTCCTGCTGCGAAGAGGTACGCGCGTCTGCCGCCAGAGTCTATTTTCAGCTGGCTAACTATCTCTAGAACTATGGGCGTTAAGATGAGGACGGCGCTGTCGTTGGCGAAAAGTATGCTTACCGCTGCGGTTAGCAGTGAAACGTAGAAGTACAGTTTCACGCCGCTTCCACGCGCAAGCTTGACAACTCTTAAAGCTGCCCACTTGAAAAATCCCATCGCGTCCAGCGTCACGGACAAGGCAACTATGCCAACAAAGGCAAGTGCAGCGTCCCATATGTCAGCAAACGATTGCACTGCATCATTGATGGTTACTGTGCCGAGCAGGAGCGAAGCTATTGCGCCTATGCCAGCGGCTATTCCCAGGTTCATGCCTTTGGGGCGCTTAATCATCAGGAAGAGCGTAACTGCAAAGATAGCTATTGATGCTGCTGAAGCGTAACTCATAGTGCCTTGCGCCTTTGTCTTTTACAGCACACGGTTCGTTCAAGTATAAAAAACTAATCAGCCAAATGCGGTATCAGTGCTCAGAGAATGCGCTAAGTCTCATGGCTTTAGGCTTTTGGAAGGATATGTTGACGAAAGCGCTTCAGCTTACCGCTATAGTTCAATGTATATAAAGGGGAGGGGGTAGCAGTTTTGAGCACAATAGCCCAGCGAATTTGCTTATTGAGCATTATTTTTCTTTTGTTATGCGAATTGTTTTTTCAGCTGTAGCTGCGCTGAAGAGCAAATCGTCAATTGTGGCGATGAACGTGGCAAATTTCTCTTCAGCCCTTATTTCCGTGACAACGTTGCTGCCGTTTCTGAACGTTTTTACTGATAATCCTGCTGGTGTTTTGAAGTTGTCTGGAGAAACCGCGTTGGCTATGGCTTCCGCAGTTTTTGCGTCGCTGTACTCAAGGGTTATTGTTGCTTCCAACTTCTTCGCCTTTCAATAGTTTGCCTACTAAATCGTTGACTACGCTTATGAAATTCTCCACTTGATCTAAGGGGACTTGCCCACCTGCGGCTATGTTGTGTCCTCCGCCTTTTCC
>CAYGYB010000320.1:0-1940 GCA_964354015.1 uncultured Candidatus Bathyarchaeia archaeon | reverse complement strand
ACATATAAGTTCTCCATAACAAACACCTTGCTCACTGGAGACGTTTGCTGTTGAAGCAGGTAACTTCGTTGTCTCTGCATAAAACTCGCCGTGGTTTTTCGTCTTGTTTTTATCAAAAACTCTTTAAAAAAGACGGTGCCGATAATCATCAACTCCGAAATTGCGGTGTTCTAATAAATAGATTTAAAAGGTGAACAAACCAACAAAAGCTGATGCCTAATGCCCCTGCTGTACCCGATTAAACGCGTCTTCCGCAACTGGACTCTCTTCCTAGCGCTCTTACTGGGCATAATTCTCGCATCTACTTTTTTCGCCAGCATTAACATAAAAGCCAACCTTGCTGCTGATCAAGCCCTAGAGCAACAGCTTAGCCGCATCCTTACGGACTTGGAGTGCAGTAGTAGCGGTCTTAACTTTACAAACTTTGTATTTGCTAGGGACAATATTTCAAGCATTGACGGGGTTAAGAAGGTTGATGTTCTCTCTAGGTTGGGTAATTCGCCTGTATCATTATCAAGCGATAACTATACCACCATTTATTATCCTTCATTGGCTTCTATGCCTAATACTTCGCGGATTTATGATGAGTGGTTAAACAAGCCCGCGGATGGAATGAAGGAAAATGAAACCTATATCATCGCGGGTTCGCCTTTAGCGAAAAAAGTTGCTATAGGCGATAACATCTCAACAATGATAGATTTTCAGGATCCAAAAGGGTGGGATAAAACCAGTGTTTACATTAATCTTACAGTGGCAGGATTTGCAGAACTTACTGACACTGGTTTCTCGCTTATTTCAGGCAACACCTACCTTGTCTCTCCGGTCTTTTCCTCGGGTGCTGTCTTTTCCTCGGGTGCTAGTGCTAGAGAGCTTTATAGTTACAGTAGTTACAGGTGGGACATGATGATTGTAAGCTGGGAAAATACTCTTGAAAAAATCTGGGGCAATGTCCCTAATGCAACGGTTTCCGCAACATTTGCAATTTATGTTGACCGTGAAAAACTCTTAAGTCCATGGGACACAGCGACATCAGCTAAAAACGTACAGACAGTGGCTGACAACATACAGAACAAGGTCCTTGCCAACTTTGAAACCTACCCCTACGTCAATAATATGCTTGGAAACGCGTTGACCAGTTTTCAGTATAGTTTCTCAACCACTTTGTTCAGCTTCATTTTGGTTTCGCTTCCAGTTTTCTTTGTCGCGTGGTATCTTGGCTCTACGGTTTCGGATGTTTCCTTTAACCTGAGAAGGCGCGAAATCGGGTTATTATCAACAAAAGGTCTTTCAAGCGGGCAAATCCAGCGAATGTTTCTCACCGAAGCCTTGGCGATTGGCCTTGTAGGCGGGGTTCTTGGAGTAGTCGGCGGTTTAATTCTAAACCAAGTATTCGCTGGAGGCTTTAACTTGGGTACATTGTTTAGTCCTCAACTGTTCAGTCCGTACACAATGATTTTCACCGTTATTTTCGGCATTATCTTATCTCTTTTCTCAGTGTTTTGGTCTGCAAGAAAGGCTGCTAGACTGCCGACCGTTGATGCCCTTAGGGACTACCTGTCTATGGAAACTGATAAAGCCTACCGAAAACGGTGGCCATGGATAGCGTTTATACTTGGAACATACAAAATCGTAGCCTACATCGTAGGTATAAACGTGCCTCAAATTTTATCCCAATTGAACTTTTCTGGAGGAAACTATTTCACAGTGTTGCTTCTTACGCCTTTCATGATACTTGACCAAATTCTCAACTACATTGGGCCTCTGCTGTTTTTCTGGGGCATCACAAAACTGCTAATCCAGAACTCACTCAAATTCCAACAACTAACTGCCGAAGTCTCAAGAATTATGGGCGATCTAGGCGCTTTGGCAGCAAAGAACGTTAGGCGCAGCCCTGCACGGTTGGCAGCCGTAGCTTTTCTAATCGCGTTTATAATTGGATA
>CAYGYB010000319.1:0-1943 GCA_964354015.1 uncultured Candidatus Bathyarchaeia archaeon | reverse complement strand
ATCGGATTACATCTGGGTAACTGTGCAAGCCCCTCCGAAACTATGGAGCGAAGATTTAACACAAGAGGTATACACTGCGCTAGCAGCATACGTCACCAGTGAAGTGTCAAGAACAATAACCGTGCGAGTGATTGAGTCTCGGGATCCATGGGTAACTAGAGTTTTCGTTGTGGCGGGCAGAGGAAAAGCAGAACATCTTGAGGCGTATGATGAAATGCAGCTGTTATATAACAAGTCTAATGATTTCGAAAGAAGCCTCTCTCGTTCCTACCTCCTTGAGCATGGAATTTCCGCAAAACAAGCCATTGATGAGATAAACAATAACAACGTGAAGAAAAAATAATCGCTAAGAAAATGCGGTGCTTAAGCTTCAGCTTGCCGTTAAACTCTTGACTATGCCCTTCCACTCTTCCTCTTTTATCCAGCCTTTTTTGACTGCTTGATTTTTTGTTGCGTTCACTTTCTTCTCCATCGAAGTGAACATCTCAGTTAAATCGAAACCTCCAACGAACATTACTACATCTATTCGGTCGCTAACATCTTCCACGTAGACGGGTTCAGTTACGTAAATGGAGTTGAGGCTGGCTCTTTTCTTGAACCAGTTGGCTACTGCCAACTCAATTTTTCCCCTTGGAAGTTTATCCTTGAATTGAAGCGGCATACGGAGAAGGACATAGAGCACTGAGGCGTTCGACAGGTCAAATGTCAAAAAAGGATTGAACAAGGCGGCGTTGAATATGTTCTCCAGCGAGCCATAAATCTTGAAACTAGCTCCCGTCGCTGCTAGAATCGTAAAAGTTTGGGCATTAAAGGCTCTAGACAACTCAGAAAGTTCTTGCACTAACGTGTCTTTAGTCAACATCAGCTCCAGCAAATAATTGACAACGGTATTGCCCGCGATTGTGGAGCCGTTTCTGTCAACGCCGACGTAGCTTTCAAGTCGGTCCCTGTCTATTAGCACAACTGGCGTAGAATCCTTAGAAGCGCACATTCCCATGGATGAAAATGCATTAAAATGAACATCTGACGGTTGTACTTTTGAAGGCAGCATGGTCAATGCTACTGCACTTGTGTTCCATTCTGCGAATTGCGAAATCAGTGCGGGCAGCAAAGCGCTGCCAACGCCGTCCCAGATAGATGTCACCATTATAGCATCACGTTGCTTGTCGCCAAGCTTGTTTTTTAAGCGCCCCATAAAGGCGTCATTTTTCGCAACATGCGGCAGAACATGAAACCAAAAGTGCGTGTCACTTTTTGTGTCTAAGCCTAAGATGCTGTATGGGTCAAGTCGGGATTGGCTCCATTTATTAATTTCCTTGGTGGATTTGTCGATGAAGATAGGCAGCGTATCTTCTGTCTTGTTTGCGTGAGGTCCTTTCAGAAGGATTTTCATGGGATATTCCCCGATGCATATTATGGCGTGGTTGGGTAACAGCGGCTTTAATAGTGCAATATGCTTCCCAATGCTTTCTAGAACGTCAAAATTTGGTTTGCAGTTTTCCATGAGTGTTATCCACAACAAGCTTTAAGAGTGGATTGGTAAAATAAGGTTTTAGGTCGTAAAAATTGAAGCCGGCAACTGACTCAACTTCTCGCACGCGCATGTGGTTCAGAAAAAGAAAGGAAAAAAACAAGGAGAAAGAACAAAAAGAGCGCGCGCTTGAGCCACCGCCGCTTAAGATTCTTACATTTGTGATAACTCTTGCCAGCATGGCGCTGGGCTTATCGCTAATGCCGCTTTTTCCGCAACCACTACCTATCCTTCTGGCTTTTCTAGTAGCTTTTGTCACATTCAAGAAGCCAAGATTTGGCATGCCCATAGGAACCTTGCTTATCGGGTTGGGCTTAATGTACCAATTATCCACAATAGATTTCATAGCGATGGTGGGTGAGCCGTTAACTCGTGTAGCAGTGGTTGTTGTTTTCCTTTTCTTGTTTATTGC
>CAYGYB010000318.1:0-1944 GCA_964354015.1 uncultured Candidatus Bathyarchaeia archaeon | reverse complement strand
TCTTCTCAACCTCTAAAAGACAAGAGAGAGCTTCGTGCACGCTGAGGCAGCGTTTCTGTTCAGCCTTGATGTCCAACAGACAAAGGGTGTGGAGTCCCAGCTTCTTGTTCTGCGTGAGCACTTCGTAAGGCGTTTGGGGCGGAGTCTCGTTTGGGAATGGTATCGTGACGCTTTTTCCGAATTTGTAATTGTGCAGGCCTGACAAACCTATGACCGCGGAAAGCACTGAAGAGCCGTGGACTATGCGTGTTCTTATGCCGTGTTTCTGCGCTTCTATCCGCAACACAACGTGGGTTGTTGCAATAAGAGGGTCGCCCGGAACGAGAAACACGATCTTCCCGTCTTTTGCAGCATTCAAAATGACTTTTCCGTTTTCTTCCTCAAGCTCTTTTCTTGAAACTTCTCGAAGCTTTTTCCCAGCAGCCTTTTCAAAACGTTTCTTCGAAAAATCTGGCAGGAGACTTGTGTAGAGTTCGATGAAGACCTGTTTTGCGGTTCTTGTTTCTTCTAAGCCGCGCAGGCTTATGCCTAAGTCATCATATAAGCCTAGCCCTACGAATACGATTTGACCCATCGGCCTCACCATTATCATGAGTTGATTCACAGTTAAACCTTAAAACTGTTGACCACTGAGTCTTTAAAGTGAAGAGCGCTAAGAAGACATGGTCGAGACCGAAGCTGCAAAATGTCCGAAATGCGGTGAGGGAATGGAAAAAGGCTTCGTAGCTGCTTGGCATACGTACTGGATAGATAGAAAGCAAGGATGTGATAGCGTTGATTTTCGGCGTTTTCGGGACAATGGTTGAGCATAAAGTGAGTGGAGAAGCTATTGGACCATGAGCGACAAAGACTATTTCTGGATCCCCGATTCTCAGCGTGTTCGCAAACCCAAGCTTCCTAAGAAGCGACTGTTGAAAAAGCGCAAGAGGAGGAAATGAGCGCTGACCGAAAAGTCTGCCGCGGAAATGGCTGAGGAGCGTGCGAATCTATTCCGTCAAGGTGCGGCCAACTATGCCAACTTGTGGAGTTCTCACCGGATTTGTGGCAGTCATACTAGTTTTGACTCTAACGCCCGGATTTGTCCAAGAAAGAAGGACGTTGCTTTTTGAAACTATGATCGTTCTTTTTTCCATTTCAGCGTTTGGGTACGTAGTCACTGCTTTTGGCTTAATTGGCGTCTCGGCATCCGCACCGCGCGATTTCGAAACCATAGAGCACATGAGAAAGGATTATGCCTTCAACCAAGTTCTCGTGATCTTGTTTACTGCGGCCTTTCTTGGAGGTGTTGTGTCGTTGACGCTTTCAGTGGGTTCGCTTTACATTGCGATTGTAGTTTCTGTAGGTCTCATTCTGGTTGCAAGCGAAGTGATCAGGAATTGGTGGGCATTGACGAAGAGGGTACCACCAAAAAGAACGAGCGAAAAGAGGGCTAGTATGCTGCTTTGGCTCTCTCTCCCGGAATCTGCAAGAATAGAAAAAAACGGCGGGGTCTATGGGTCTGTTTGTGCGTAGTGGCTTGTGCAGATAACCACGTCTAATATTGTGATTGTGCCGTCGCCGTCTATGTCGCTGTTGGGCTTGAATGGTGGGTCGCCAAGTTTGGCGGCGTATATCGAGGTGATTTTTACCACGTCCAAGATGTCGACGTCGAAGTCACCGTCAACGTCGCCCGGAACAGTCACCGTGACTGCACCATCCGTGCAGGTGTTGTCGGCAGTATCCGTTTCGCCCGAGACAGGCTCTGCGTAGGCGCTTATGGTATAGTTGCCCTTGGCAGAGCCAGCGGTGCTCCAAGTGAAACTAATGGTTATGGAAGTTCCACTTGCTAGAGCGACGGTTTGCGATGCAACAGAAGTTGTGTTAGCATAGGCTGTGACGTTGAAGGTTTCTGTGAAGTTGCCTTCGTTCAAAACGCTAACATCTATCTTTGCGGTTAATCCTTGT
>CAYGYB010000317.1:0-1944 GCA_964354015.1 uncultured Candidatus Bathyarchaeia archaeon | reverse complement strand
ATAATTGGCAAAATGGGTTATGAAAGCCGCTCCAAAGCCATTCAAGACGCTATTAGGCTTTTCGTTTCAGAAAAAAAATGGCTCCAAGAAGAAGAAAACACCAGCCATACGGGCATTATACTGATGGTTTACGATCACGATGCTAGGGGCTTAGAAACCACCCTGACCGACGCGCAGCACCACCATTCCACGTTGATATTCTCAACATTGCATATTCACATCAGCGAACGCGACTGTTTGGAAGCTATAGCGGTGAAAGGTAAGGCGCGCGAAATACGCGAGCTAAGCGATGAACTTGCCACGAAGAAAGGCGTCAAAATCCTCAAAACCGTAATCGTAACAGTCTAAAGTGACCCCTCACAGAAACTGTAGCGCTCTTCACTTTTTCTTTAGTCGATCACATAGCTCCTGCAAGCCCGCGCTTAGCGTAATCGGCACTTCATCAACTATTCCAGCAGACTTCAGTTCCGAGAAGAGTTTAACAATGGCAGGCGGTTCCAGACCCGCAGCACCAAGAAGCTTCAGGTCTTGCAAGACCTTTGCGGTTTCCCCTTCGCCAAGCATGGCTCCGTGACTTATTACTATGACTCTATCTGCAAGTTCAGCAAGCGCTTCCACATCATGCGTAGAGATTACCACGGTTGTTCCTTCGCTGTTCAGCTCGTTTAACAGGCCTATAAGACCCCTTCTTGATGCAAGGTCTAAGTTTGCTGTGGGTTCATCGAATATCAGCAATTCGGGTTTCAAAACCAGAGCGGTTGCCAAGGAAACTTTCTTTTTTTCGCCGAAGCTCAGCCTGTGCGGCGGGCGGTCTTTCAAATGTTGAATGCCGATTTTTGACAGAACCTGAGCGCTTCGTTGTTTGATGTCGCTTTCGGGAAGCCGAAGGTTTTTCGGTCCATACTCAATGTCTTCGATAACGCTTGGAGTGAACAGTTGGTCGTCGGGGTCTTGGAAAACCAAGCCTATTCTTTGTCTTAACTTTTGGAACTCTTTTGATGTAGTCTTTGTTTCGAAGACTTTGATTTCGCCTTGTTGCGGTATTAGAAGACCCACCATTAAGAGGATAAGTGTGGATTTTCCAGAGCCGTTTGGGCCTAGTATTGCCACCTTTTCGCCTTTAGTAACCGTGAAAGACACACCGTTTATTGCGCGAACTCCTGCTGGATAACTGAAATGGACATCTTTCACTTCGATAACGGAACTGGGCAAACTGAATACAGGCTCCTACAGTAGCACGAGCAGCCCAAAAGCAGCCGTTGCGGATACGCCAAACAAAATATCTCGTAACTTTAATGGGGAAAATGAAGATTTGCAATTGTTGTCTATGTCGAATCCTCGGGATTTCATGGCTAAGTAGACCCTTTCAGACCGTTCGTACGTTCGTATGAACAAGGTCGCAAGCATCGCTCCTGAATGTTTTAGGCTGGCGATGTTTAAATTGCGCTTGTTCACGTAGGTTCGAGCTTCCTTAGCTATAAGAACCTTTTGCAACTCATGAATTGATACGAAAAGATACCTGTAGGTTAAGCTGAACATTTGAATGATGATTGACGGAACTCTGATTGAAGCTAAAAGTTTCATTATTGCGTCGAAGCCTGTTGAAAGCGTGAACAGCGTCAAAGAAGCCACGCAGAACCAAACGCGAAGGGAAAACGTTAGAAACCTCATTAATCCTTCAAATGTGATTGTCAACGTGAACAAGCCTAAGTCGGCGCTGAAAACTGGGTTGCCCTGTGTTATGAACAGAATCGGCACTGAGATTACAGCGGCGAAAAGCGGCATGAAAAGAGTTCTCGCCATAAACCCTTTTAACGGTATCTTGGAAACGAAAGCCAAAACCACCGGGATGATGCACAACATTAGCAAATAGGGCAGCCAATACACGAAAAGCGAGACGACAATCATGACTATTGTTACTGCCAGCTTGACCAGCGGATTTAT
>CAYGYB010000316.1:0-1951 GCA_964354015.1 uncultured Candidatus Bathyarchaeia archaeon | reverse complement strand
TCGCTCCACACGCCCGAACCTGAAAATGCGTCGGGTAGAGTTTTGGTGAAAACGGCTTGTAAAGCTGGTAACGCCACGAAAAGCGCTGGCAGCAGCACTATCGCCACGAAAACTATCAAGGTTACGGTGTTTCTGGAGAACTCGGCTTTTGAATAACTCAGTTTTCTTTCAATATTCGGCCAAATTCCCTTAAACGGCAACTTCAGTTTCGAACCAAAAATGCGAATAAAAGCGAAAATTGTGCAGGATATGGCTATCAGTATTACGCTTGCAAATACAGTTGCGCCTTCATACGTGGCTGGAGCCGCAGCTGCAAACTCGTTCTTCATGTTTTGAATGAAAACAGGTCCGTTTTCGAAGGCTCCTGCAACAATAAATGTCGCCCCAGTCTCTGAAAGTGACCTGGCGAAGGACAGGATAAACGCGGCTATCAACGAAGGCTTCAGTATTGGCGATGTAACGGTGCGGAACGCCATAAACGGCACAGCGCCCAGCGTTCTCGAAGCCTGCTCATACTCCTTCTTATAATCAAGCAGCGCGCCAACTAAAACTCGAACGACAACTGGATATGAGAATGTAAAGTGAAGCAGCATGACGAGCAACCATCCAGTGGAGATTAGTGAGCCGCCGAAAAGTGCAGATATGCCTTGGGGGTCCTTCCAGAAAAGCAGCAGCGAATACCCAAGCGCTGCGGTTGGCACGATGAACGGCAGGTCCGCCAACGTGTCGAGAACGCTCAACCATTTTGATTTTCCGCGTGTAATAAGCCAAGCCATTGGGATTCCAGCTAAAACGTCTAATGCAGAAACAAGCAGTGCAATTGCAAATGAATTTGCCACTGCGTTGAGTGCTCGTCCCATAAGTTGCGGTTGATCTAAAACTTCTTGGATTGTGCCCCATTTTATCGCAATTCCCAGTATTGGGGGCACCAGGATGAGCACAAAGAAGAGTATCACTGCGGCAAGATACATTGTGTATTTGGCTGTTTTTTTCGACGATAACGCGTTCAGGGCATCGGTGATTTTGCGCTGAAGCATGCGTCTATTCATTGTAGTTCCGTCCAATGCCCTATAATTGATGTTGTCTCCTCAGGCTTTCCCAGAACTACTTTTGTTTCTAGCGCCTTTGTTTTCATTAAGCCATACCGCTTTCTTGCCGAGTCCTTTTCAAATCTACGTGTAGCTCATAAATATTTTTCGTAGCCCTATATAGCTAAACAATCGAAGGAACGGTGCTGAATCACATTTGGCAAATGCGGTTAGTCAGCGTCTTTGCGCTTCACTTACGCCATTTGTATTTGGCTCTGACGTGTTTTTGCGACAGGTAAATGCTGGATGCTATTTGGCTTCTTTGTCTAAGGTTTCATTGACAAGTTTATCTGCTTTCTGAATTTGGCTGTTGGTTCTGGGCACGTTTATGAAACTGACTTTCTTGAACTGTTTCTCTACTTCTTGGACTTTGCTCCACAGTTTCTTCAGCTCACGGTTTTTCACGGCGTACTTTCCATTAAGCTGTTTGGTTACCAGTTCGCTGTCAAGGTGGCAAACCACTTCCTCAGCACCAAGCGCCACTGCAGACTCCAACGCCATTATCAACGCTTCGTACTCAGCTTGATTATTAGTGCGTGAGCCGATGTAACGCGCTTTCGCCATTAAGGCTTGACCGTTTTCCGCTGTGATTAGGCAGGCTATTGCGGCTGGTCCCGGATTGCCTCGAGCACCACCGTCCGAGAAAACCATCAATCGCTTGTGTATGCTTGTTCCCTCACTTTTTATCTCAGATGGCATTATTGGGCAGGGAGCTTATTTTTGGTTGTTCCACGCGTTTTTCAGCATTGCAACAAAGCCTGCTTCGTCTTCTGCCATGCGCTTCTTGACTTGACGGCCAGTTGCTGGACAATTCTTGTATTCCACGCCAACGATGTCATGGATAATTTTGTCGATTTTCTGCC
>CAYGYB010000315.1:0-1953 GCA_964354015.1 uncultured Candidatus Bathyarchaeia archaeon | reverse complement strand
AGCTTACGGTTATTATCTTGTCTACTTGTTGGGAGGTAGCCCACTCCAGATGCGAAACCACTTCTGAACCTGGCCCGCCAGCTCTTCCCCACTCAGTGCTGTGAACATGAAAAGCAACAGGTGTCTTTGTTTCATTCTTGACCATAATGCCAGCTATGCTGCTCAGCCAATCATGCACGCAGACAACATCGTAATTGCAGCCTTCCTTTTTTAACATGCTGTTTATGAATTTTGTTCCACTGAGTATGTTGTAGATGAATATGTCGTTGAACATTCGGATGTTTGTCCCCCATTTTTTCAGGTCGTCAGTAACAAACATTGGAAAGACATTGCTTGCATCCGCAATCAAGGGTCTATGCACTTCAACGCCTCTTATAATCTCCCTAGTTTTCAGATTTCCTGGGTTCAGCGTGAAGACTGTTACGTCATTGCCCATTGCCACGTACTCACGCGTTATGTATTCAGCATAAGTACCAAGACCGCCCACAAGGGCAGGCGGATATTCCCAAACGAAAAAACCTATTCTCAATTGCAGTCACCATTAACGGATTTTTTCATGTGAATCATGTTTTGGCTTGCACTGATAGCAAGCGTATTCTATCTTAAGCCGTTCAAATTAGATAAATGAGTTATGAATTGAAAATTTGAATTCAAAGCAATTCGAATTTGAACTATTGTTAAAATTTTCAGCATAAAGCAAAAACATGTTCTGCATTTTGTCAATAATACGCTGCGAACTTGCCATAACTAGTCTATAACCATCGTTATTTTTGCGACTTTTTTGCAGGCTTCACGGTTCAGTTTCAGCTTGTGAAGAATCGTGTACCTTTCAGGTCTCACAGTCGCCGCCATTTCTAAAGCCTTAACCACATCCTTATCCTTAACGCCTAACTCGCGCGCTGTGGTAGGTGCACCCACCTGCTTGAGTGTATCCCTGATTTGCTGCCAATTCGCATTGTGCAGATATGCAGTTAACACGGAGCCAACGCCGCATTGTTCACCGTGCATGGCATGATGGCCATTAAGCATGTCAAGTGCGTGGCTGAACAAGTGCTCGGAACCGCTGCATGGGCGGCTGCTTCCCGCGATGCTCATGGCAACGCCGCAGCTTACCAAAGCTTCAAGGAGCACTCGCAGGCCTTCCTCGTTGTCAGGCTGAATAAGGTCAGCATTCTGTATCACCAGCTTAGTGCTCATCAGAGCTAAGCTGGCGGCGTATTCGCCGTAATACTCGTTTTTTTCAGCATGCGCCAACTGCCAGTCTTTCACCGCTGTGAACTTGGCTATTACGTCGCCGCAGCCGCTTATGACTGAGCGCCATGGAGCCTGCGCTATTACGTCAGTATCAGCGATTATGGCTAGAGGTGCCTGTGCCATGACGGAGTAAGGCTTGTCCAATCCTTTAACGGAAGCCAGCGGGCTTGCAATTCCGTCGTGCGAAAGCGTGGTGGGCACGCTGATGAATGGTATGCCATTGCAGGCAGAGCTTAGTTTTGCGGCGTCTATTTTGGTGCCGCCGCCAACGGCGAAGAGCACTTCTGGTTTTGAAGTTTTTATTCGTTCTTCGATAGCTAGAATGTCCTTATCGGATGCAGTTTCAACAAGAAGAGTACCAACCGCCATGCCAGTTGTCTCAAGTAGAGCTTGAACTGTTTTTCCTGCAATTTCGTAGCTTTTTTCGCCTGCAATTATCAGCGCTGAGCCGCTGAGGTTTAGTCTTTGCGTGACCTCGGGAAGGCGCGTTAATGCTCCTTTCCCAACGATAACTTCTCTCGGAAGCTGCATGTAATGGTAGGATAAAGTCAAATCAATCACTGTTGGCTTATAGTCACTAGTTTATGGCATAGGGTTTAAACCTTTTTGAATTTGGCACAGGCTAATTAGATCTGGGCTTGCTAGCACACCATTACCGCTTTCGCTTGGTTAACACGCAGGCATACATCATATTTGGCG
>CAYGYB010000314.1:0-1962 GCA_964354015.1 uncultured Candidatus Bathyarchaeia archaeon | reverse complement strand
CACACACGCAAATGCTCAGCTTAAGCATTACAGTAGAGAAAACAACGCCTAAAACGTAAACACTGACGGCATCTTGTTTGCGTTCTCGGTGAACTATAGCCTTACCAGGAAAGTTGCACGTTTTCAGTTAAGTTGAAACTTTATATCGAGGAAGTTTCCGCGAGCACTAGCGCCAGCTTATTCCATTGGTGTCGGCGAATACCGCGCCAAATAACCCTTAGTAATCCTCGGTTTCTTCGGCTTCCACGCTGCTAAACGCTTCTTGATTTCCTGCTCAGTCAACTTCACGTTCAAGACCCTTCTGGGAATGTCAATTTCGATAACATCGCCATCCTTGATAACCGCAATTGGACCGCCTTCAAAGGCTTCCGGCGCAACATGCCCAACGCAAGGTCCAGTCGTGGCACCTGAAAACCGCCCATCCGTAATCAACGCCACACACTCGCTTAAACCCATACCCGCAATCGTAGCAGTCGGAAACAGCATTTCAGGCATGCCAGGTCCACCTTTAGGACCTTCATAGCGGATAACCACAACGTCGCCCGGATGAATTTCCCGTCCTCTAATCGCGGCAACAGCTTCCTTTTCAGAATCAAAAACCCTCGCAGGCCCACTGTGCTTAAGCATCTTCGGCGAAACAGCAGCTGTCTTCACAACAGCGCCTTTAGGCGCCAAGTTCCCAGTTAACACAGCTATGCCGCCTTCTTTGTGAACAGGATTCTTCAAAGAGCGAATAACGTTGGCATCCACCACTTTGGCGTCTGCAATGTTCTCGCGGACAGTTTTCCCACTCACGCTGAGCGCATCCAGATTAAGCAGCGGTTTCAACTCCTTCATCACCGCAGGTATACCTCCAGCAGCATGCAAATCCTCGATGGCGTAAGGTCCGCTTGGGATCATGTTGCAAAGGTGAGGAACACGCCTGCCAGTTTCGTCAAAAAGTTTCAGAGGCAAAGTGACTCCTGCTTCTCGAGCAATTGCAGGCAAGTGCAGAACAGTGTTCGTGGAACCGCCCAACGCCATATCCACCACAATAGCGTTCTCAAAAGCCTCTTTACTCAAAATGTCTGAAGGTTTCACGTTCTCGCATGTGAGTTTAACGATTCTTTCGCCTGATTCCTTGGCTATTCGCAGTTTCAACGAGCTGTTAGCCAAAGCAGTAGCGCAGTAAGGCAGAGACATGCCTAAAGCTTCAGTCACGCAGGCCATAGTGTTCGCCGTGAACATGCCGTTGCAGGAGCCGCAGCCTGGGCAAGCCGCATTCTCCAGCCGAATCAACTCTTCACTGCTCATTTTGCCCGCAGCAACCTGTCCTAAACCTTCGGGAACCGCTGAGTAACCGATCTTTTTCCCGTCAAGCACGCCTGAAGCCATTGCTCCGCCAGTCACCGCTATAGCGGGAACATCCAGTCGAGCAGCTGCCATAAGCATTCCCGGCGTAATCTTGTCACAGTTCGTGACTAGAACCAAGCCATCCAGCCTATGCGCTTGCATCATGACTTCTACAGAGTCAGCTATTAACTCGCGTGAAGGCAGCGAGTAGCGCATTCCTTCGTGTCCCATGGCTATGCCGTCGCAGATGGCTATGGTGTTGAATTCAAATGGCGTGCCGCCTGCGCTTAGGATGCCTGCTTTGACTGCGTCTGCGATGCTTCTCAGGTGGATGTGTCCTGGGACTATGTTTGTGTAGCTGTTGGCTATGCCTATGAACGGTTTAGCTATGTCTTTGTCGGTTAGGCCTAGCGCTTTCAGGAGCGCTCTGTGGGGTGCTTTTTCTATTCCCTTTTTTATTTCGTCACTTCGCATGTTGGTTTGCGCCTCATGTGATTGTGAGTGGTTATGGTTTATTGTTTGGTGAGATTAAAGAATTGTGTTTGTGGCTGATTATGCGTTTGCTGTTGTGCTCAGAACTGCTACCCCCTCCCCTTTAAATAGCGCGTAAAGCGACAGCGCAGACCTACC
>CAYGYB010000313.1:0-1968 GCA_964354015.1 uncultured Candidatus Bathyarchaeia archaeon | reverse complement strand
CAGCAGTTAACCGCATGTATCTCGTCGTTTTCAGTTCTCGGTTGCTGTTTGGCTTTGGATGTTGAAAATATGGAAAGAGAAAAATGCATGAATGAAACAAAAAGATTCAACGCGTCAACACGCGTAACTACAAGAAGCTTAACCACGCAAGAGGCTGAGTAAAATGCACAAAAAACTATTGATTCCCGGACCCACAGAAGTAAGCCCAGAAATACTCCAAGAACAAACCCACCCCCTCATAAGCCACAGAAGCAAAGAATTCTCAGAACTTTACGCTGGAATCACAGAAAAACTAACACGATTCTTCGAGCTGCCACCAGACTGCAAACCCACCGTAACAACAGCTTCAGGCGCCTTATGGTTCGACATCGTAGGCAGAAGCATCGTAAAAAACAAAGCCCTCGTCTGCGTCAACGGTGCATTCTCCGAACGATTCGGCGAAGCCATCCGTGCATGCGGCAAAAAAGCCGACTACCTCGAAGTAGAATGGGGCAAAGTAGCCAAACCCGCTGCAATTGCTGAAAAACTCGAAACAGGCGAATACGACACGTTAACCGTTTGCCACAACGAATCCTCAACAGGCGCACGAAGCCCAATCCGCGAAATCGGAAAACTCGTACGCCGAGACTACCCAGACGTGATACTGGCAATTGACAGCGTCTCAGCCATGGCAGGCGACAAAACCTTACCAGCGGAAATAGGCTGCGACGTAATCTTCGCCTCCACCCAAAAATGCTTCGCGCTACCGCCTGGCTTAGCCGTTGCTCTTGTAAGCGACCGCGCAGTCGAAAGAGCCCAACAAGTCCCCAACCGTGGTGCCTACACCGACCTTGTGGAAATCTTCGAGTTTGAAAAGAAACACCAAACACCATCCACCCCGAACATTCCACTGCTTTACGCATTAAACAAGCGCATGGATTTAATGCTGAAAGAAACATACGACAAAATTTACCAGCGGCACAAGGACATGGCAGCGTACACGCAAACGTGGGCAAAGAAACATTTTGAAATGTTCCCCGAGCAGGGCTACGAGTCGATCACGGTAAGCTGCGTCAAAAACACCCTTGGAAAAAGCGTTAAGGAACTAAACGAGAAACTCGCGGAAAAAGGCTTCATGATTGGAAACGGTTATGGCAAGTTGGCTGAAAAAACCTTCCGCATCGGCCACATGGGCGAATGGAACCTAACGGGCATAAAGCAAGTTCTCGCCGCCATAGACGAAATCTGGAAGCTGTAAAAATGAAGTACAAAATCCTCATCTGCGACAGAATCACCGATGAAGGCATAAAACTGCTTGAAGAAAAAGGCTATCAAGTCACAAAAGCATGGAACCAGCCAAAAACCGAACTGCAGAAAATAATAGGCGAATACGACGCGCTCATAGTGCGCTCCGCAACCAAAATCACCGCGGACTTAATCGCCAAAGCAACGAAACTCAAAGTAATCGGGCGAGCAGGAGAAGGCGTAGACAACATCGACCTGAAAAAAGCAGAAGAACGAGGCATCGCCGTAGTGAACACGCCACACATATCCGCCACAAGCGTAGCCGAACTCACAATCGCGCATCTGCTGGCTCTCGCAAGAAACACCATTGAAGGAACAGTGACGCTGCGCGAGGGAAAATGGGCAAAAGAAGAGCTTACGGGCGTAGAAGTCCACGGTAAAACCCTAGGCGTCATCGGCTGCGGAAGCATCGGCAAAGAAGTTGAAAAACTCGCCTCAGCCATAGGCATGAAAACCTTAGGAGTAGATGTCTGCGTCGGACGCGGCGCAGTCCCTCTGGAGCAAATGCTGCCCAACGCTGACTTCATCACAATCCACGTTCCACTTACACCTCACAATAGGCACATGTTGTCAACTAAAGAGTTCAACATGATGAAAAACGGCGTAATGCTAATCGACTGCTCACGCGGCGGCGTAGTCGACCAAGAAGCGCTTTATCAAGCGCTGAAATCAGGCAAAGTGAAA
>CAYGYB010000312.1:0-1976 GCA_964354015.1 uncultured Candidatus Bathyarchaeia archaeon | reverse complement strand
GCGTTTTCTGAAGCCAAGGTGAAAAGGTATCGGCATACTTGCCGCGCTGTTTCGCCGTTAGGATGCAGAACTTTCGCGTTTAATCCTTTTGCTATTACCGCGTTGAAGTCTTTGACTAGAAGTTGATGTGGCAAAGGCTCTGCGTTTTCAGCCATTAACCCTCGAAGAGCAGCTCTGATGAAACAGCTTAGCGCCACGTCAGATTTAACGCATTCTTGCTCGTCCATAACGCGCACTTCAAGCGCTGAGCGGTCGAACCTGAAAATTAGGCCTCTGGAGTTTACCCATTCTTTGAAGAGAATTGTTTTTCCAGCCCCAGCTTTAGCCAAATCCTGCGAATACCTCCCGATTACGTCTTCGCGGTATTGGGCAAAGGAGGAGACGGGTTCTGGAATGACGTCTCCTGTTATGGAGGGCACTTCCCGCTGGTTCAGCTTGTAAAAGTAAAGCCTGTTGTCCACGTTTGGGCTTATTGCGCCTTCGCAGATTGGTGATGAAGCAGAAATTGCGGGCAGGTAAGCGCACAAGTTCGCAAGCAGATTGTGTTGCAGAACGCCGTTTGCTTCTTTTGAGTATGGGAGGTTTAAATGGAAGCTCTGGATGTTGAGCCACCCATGCTGCGTAAGGTTGAAGAGTTTGCCGAGTTCATGGTAGATTTTTCTGTGCCGATGAGACCAGACACTTGTCTCGTCGAGACTAAGCAAGGGGTGCATTCCTGTCCCGAGAAGGCTAGCGTGATATTTTTTCCCGAGAAAATCCAGAAGAGTTACCACAGCGTTCTGCATTGTGTCTTCGAAAAGTTCAGGCGATTTAAAAGGCGCGTTAGCCTTTATTTCCATGACGTGCAACTGGAGTTCTTTTCCGAAAGTGAAGCATGGCAGTTCAACGAAGTTTACGATTCGCCCGTAGAAGTCTTTTATGACCTTGTCCACAATGGGTAAAACCTTCAATTCCTCGTTAACGAGAGAAAACTCGTGTTCTGGACCCATAACCTCTAGCGGTTTGTACGTGGTTGTTCCTCGCTTCTATTTGGTTTTCATTCGGAATGCGTGTATAGTCCGCGGTTAATTTTAAACATAACTGTGAGTTTTTTAAAGACCTATGTTTGCTGGCGAGATGAGATAGCGGTTTTTTCCAAAAATTATAAGTGCAAATCAATGTAACTTTTATGAAAGTGAAGCCTGTGAAGGTTAGATTTAAAGCCTCTTCCTGTGTGCGGTTGAATTTAAAGAGCACTATTATAGTAATGCTCGTTGCGTTGATAGTGGTTGCTTCCATTCCTTCGGCGCAGGCTTTTTCTGAAGCGCCTACAGTAGAGTGGAATAAAACCTACAGCGATTTGCAGGCTAATTCTGTCATTCAGACTGCAGACGGCGGATACGCCATAGTTGGCTACACTGGGTCAATCCTACCGTATGAGATTATATTTAGCCCGTCATTTCTATTTGATAGTCACGATTACGCCAACAAAATACTCGTCGCTAATCAAACAGCCGCGCTTGTCAAGACGAATTCGGCAGGTGAATTGCAATGGAAAAAGTCGTATGGAGCTGAAGTTCTTGGAAACAGCAAAAATGTTGTTTCTGTCGTGCAGACTATGGATTTAGGCTACATGCTATTCGGCAGAGGCGGCTATCTCGTTAAGACGGATACTGAAGGAAATGTTCAGTGGAGCAGAAAACTGGGATTAAACGGTAATTTCACAGGAACAAGAGGCGTTCAAGTTGGCATCCAAACCAGCGATGGAAACTACGTTTTGGGGGGAAACACTATGGAAACTAACGGTGAAAACGTTGCTTGGCTGCTTAAGGCAAACGAGCAGGGCGACATACTGTGGAATAATACATTCACTGGAGGTTTCTACGTTCGCTCGGTAATAGAGACAAATGACCGAGGTTGCGCAGTAGCTGGGAGCTGGAGAAACGATTTTTGGTTTGCGAAAATAGATTCCAACAGCAACTTACAATGGAGCCAAA
>CAYGYB010000311.1:0-1988 GCA_964354015.1 uncultured Candidatus Bathyarchaeia archaeon | reverse complement strand
AGCCCCCTTATTTAAACTATAAATAGGGTTTAGGTAGTGACTGCAGTGTTGGAAGTTGTGGGTGCATGAGATGTTTGGGAGACGCGTTCTTAGAGTAATTTTCATTATATTCAGTTTGATAGCGTTGGGCTTTCTTTTGTACACTCTCATAAATCTAGATGCGTTGGAAATCTCCGTTACGCATCCGAGAGTTATAGTGGAATTTTCCCTGTTTCTAGCATTCCTATTAATCGGGATTCTTTTGAGATATCATAAATAAGTTTTACCCACGTTTTGGCAAAACCATGCACTTAAACGGTTTTCGAAGGCTGTTTCATGCTTTTGTTTTTAGCAGTTTTGTGTTGGCGAGTTCGTTTGCTGCATCGTGAAGTTTTTGGTCTGCAGTGTACAGTGTGCCGTTGATTTTTTGTGCCGCGGCAATATACAGCGCGTCGTAGACTGCTATGGTTTGAGTTAAAGCAACCTGCATTGCTTCCACTGTGATTTCACGCGCTGCAATAATGTTCAGTCCATCGTATATTCTGGTGAGGTCTTCTACCGCTGGATTTGCCTCTTCCACTTTCAAGTCCTTAAGAATGCTTGTGTGTTTCCATATGACGTTTAAGCCTTCCGCCAAAGCCAAATCCACCGTGTAAAGCGTGTACCCTTTCTTCAAGACGCTGGTAACTGTGGCTCTGGCTTCTTTGGAGCTTGTCTCGTTCAAGATGAGTTTCACGAGTATGTTGGAGTCAAGGATTAGGCTCGGCGTTCGCGGTCCTCCCTGATGAGCAAGGTTGAGTCTGTTTTTGTTTTTCTTTTTTCTGCTCTCGGCTCTATTTCCTGAAGTGTTTTCATCAGTTCGATTTGCTTGATTCTTTCTTCAAGGAAGCATCTGACTTCTTGGCTCCATTCTGCAGGGTTCTTTTCCATTTTCTCTTTAAGCTCCTGCGGTATGCGTATCGTAAACGTTGTGGACATAAATGTTTTCACTACTGTTGACATGTGCAATGGAAACTTAAAAACGTTATTGTCTTACAAAATTGTACACATAAAACTACGACTTAACTAATAGTTAACAACTGTTAATTAAAGTTAACAGTAGTCCCGCCCACACAAAGGTGCATAGTGGTGCAGCGAGCTATCTTGATGTCGTCGTTTAAGCCGTCGTTACACTTTTTACATATTTCTGTCAGCAATCGTTAAGCTATTCTACGTACATGCCCAAGAATATTTTTTGCTTGTGAATAGTTGAGGCGGCTGGTTTCAGAACACGGGTTCTAAGCGAAAATTAAAAGAACTTGCGAAGCATGACGTAATATTTTGAAGAGTTTGGAAGTGGGGGCAAAGCGTCTAAGAAAAAGAATCGTTGCACTTAAAGCGCATATTAGGTAAATTGGAGCTTGACCCCGTTTGGGTGCTAGTCCCAGCGGGCCCGCCGTGCTTAGTGCACATTTGTTCTGCTAGGAGTTTGAAAGATGCTTTTCCAAGAGGAATCCTATTCTAGAAGGTGCATCTTCCTTTTTTAAGTTGAATTCAGTTTATTTAGCTATTCACGATGCTTGCTTCTGTCTACTTGATTTTCGAGCCTTTCGTGTCTTTCTTTAGCTTAACTTCTAGAATGCCATTGCGGTAGCTGGATTCAGTGACTTCCTTTTTGACAGCAGTTGGGAGCTCCACTTTCTTATAGTATGTTCTCGCTGAAGTGCCAGTGCTTATCGTTAGAGTATTATCCTCTACTTTCAAGTTTATTTCATTCTCTTCGACGCCAGGCAGTTCAGCCATCACTCTTAGATAGCCTTCTTCTTCAAATACGTCGACAATTGGCTCCCTTTCTTTTATTGCTCCTGTTGTTGGAGGCAATGATGTATGCGTTTTTGTAAACTGTTTATTTGGTCTAGTAATCTTCAACCCGCTTACAGGCTTTGGCACGTGGGATTCTCTTATCGGATGAGAACTCACGTGAAAGTCAACTACTGCCCCTTTTCCGAGGTTAATTCTCTTTTGGTATG
>CAYGYB010000310.1:0-1995 GCA_964354015.1 uncultured Candidatus Bathyarchaeia archaeon | reverse complement strand
CAAGGGGCATTCGCGTCATGCCGCCGATGAGGATTATTTTGTCTATGCCGCTGGGCGTTAGCTTTGCGTCTTCAAGTGCTTTCAAAAGGGTTCTTTCCGTTTTCTGAACAATAGGCTGCGCTAATGCTTCAACTTTAGTGCGTGTCAACGTTAAGTGCAAGTGTTTGGGTCCTGTGTTGTCTGAGGTTATGAAGGGCAAGTCAATGTCCGTGCTCATCAAAGCCGACAACTCAATTTTCGCTTTTTCCGCGGCTTCTTTGAGCCTCGCCATAGCCATCTTATCGCCAGTAAGATCAATGCCCGTTTGCCGTTTGAACTCGCCCACAATATACGTCATAACTGCCTGATCCACGTCTGTGCCGCCGATTTGTGTGTCGCCGCTGGTTGAGAGCACTTGGAAAACGCCTTTGCCGAAGTCCATCACGGTGACATCGTGGGTTCCGCCGCCGAAGCTGAACACTAAGATTTTCATTTCTTTCTCTATTTTATCCACGCCGTAGGCGAGGCATGCGGCGGTGGGCTCGTTGATGATGCGCATTACTTCGAAGCCTGCGATTTCGCCTGCGTCTTTTGTGGCTTGGCGCTGGTTATCATCAAAGTGCGCTGGAACCGTAATGACAGCTTTGCCTATTGCGCCGCCTAAGTAGGTTTCCGCGTCCTTCTTGATTTTCTGCAAGATAAAAGCGGAGATTTGCTGCGGCGTGTATTCTTTCCCAAAAACAGTTGCCTTATAGTTGGTGCCCATTTTTCGTTTTATTTCGAAAATTGTTCCTTCTGGATTCGCGGTTGCTTGGCGCTTTGCGGGTTCACCTATTAAGAGGTGCCCGTCTTTTGTGAAGGCAACGACTGAGGGGAACATTTTTCCCGCCATTGTTGGTCCTTCAGCGCTTGGAATTACCGTGGCGTGTCCGCCTTCGAATATGGCTGCGGCGGAGTTGGTGGTTCCCAAGTCGATGCCTAACACTTTTTCTCCTGATTTTACTTTACTCATTTTTTCATTTTCTCCTTTTGTGACTTGGATGGGTTAACTGCAACTTTGACGATGCTGGGTCTAATCACTTTGTCTTTCATGATATAGCCTTTTCGCACTTCCTCTGCCACAACACATCCATCAGCATCGTCCCGTTCTATTGTGGCTATGGCATTATGCCGCGAAGGGTCGAAGATTTTGCCCTCGCAGGCTATAGGGGAAACACCTTCTTGCTCAAGAACCTTTCTAAGCTTCTTAAGCGTCATCTGAACACCTTCAATAAGCAGCTTAGCGGAATCAGCAGATTGGGCTGTTTTAAGCGCCAGTTCTAACTCGTCTGCAACCTCTAATAGCTCAAATACTAAGCGTTCAGTGCAGTAATTCTTTGTCTCTGTTATTTGGCGGTCAAACCGTTTCTTTAAGTTCTCGAAATCCGCCTGCAAATACTTCAAACGCGTCAAATATTCTTCTGAACGCTTCTTCTCCGCTTCCAACTGTTCTTCAAGATTGGGGGGCTGCGGTTTCTGTTCCTCACTCATTACTGCTCATGACCCTGCATTTCGCAGGAAAACAGTGTTATCTCAAGTAAAAATCCTTTTTGCTGTGGCTACCTGTGACAACATCGAAGTGCCTGCATTAAAGTGCGTTGAAACATGCCTATATGAACGCGAGCTCAAGTTGTTATTTTTAATCTCCAGAACCAAGCTACATTTAGGAAAATTCCTATCGCCAAAATAGCCATTCCTATCCATTCCCCTTGAAAAGATAAAATTTCTTTGTAGCCACCTTTGTCATAAAGTTCGCCTGCAATAGCGTGCAAAGCAACACCATAACCACCGCCGAGAAAAAGCGCTGCGACAGCAATCTTTGCGCTTCTTGATAATTTCATCTGGTCACCTCACACACATGCATATGCAATTCTGGATATAAATAAGCGTTTCAACTTAGTGATGTGCGTTGAATTTGTCAGGTTTTCTGTGTCTTGGTGGTTTTTATTGAGGTGGAGGCGGCGGTGGAGGCGGAAA
>CAYGYB010000309.1:0-2005 GCA_964354015.1 uncultured Candidatus Bathyarchaeia archaeon | reverse complement strand
CGTTCACGCGACGAGTTGCCCGCTCGAAAAGAGGAGATTGAGAACGCTGAGGAAGAAGGCTTAGTTTGCAAGTTCCTTGCTGCGCCCTTGGAGTTTTACGGTGACGAGAAAGGCTGGGTTAAAGGCATGAAGTGTATCTGCATGGAGCTTTGTGAGCCCGATGCGAGCGGCAGGCGCAGCGTTAAACCGATTCCAGGCTCAGAGTTCACAATGGACACTGACACCGTAATCATCGCCATTGGGCAGACGCCGAACCCGATTATCCAGCGAACCACTGAAGGCTTAGTAACGAATCCGAGGCACGGCACGATAAACGTTGATGAGACTGGCAAAACCAGCTTAGACGGAGTTTACGCTGGCGGGGACGTTGCCACTGGTGCGGCGACGGTTATCAGCGCCATGGGCATGGGTAAGAAAGCCGCTAAAGCCATGCACGCGTACTTGACAAATAAGAAGTAGCTTGCGCAACTACTGTGCTCAGAAAGCGCTACCCCCTCCCTTTTATATAGGCAAAGCGTTTTTTCTGAAAGTTTTATTATTTGTGCTGTTGCCTAGCTACTGGCAGGTTGAGTTCCGTGACTAGGGAGAAGCCTTGGTTAGCGTGTTGGCCAGTTGATGTGCCGCGACGCATTAATTATCCAATTGTTCCTCTGCACGAAATCTTAGCGAATACTGCACGAGCTTATCCGAAGCAGATTGCGGTTGAGTTTTTAGACGCGGAAATGACTTATGAAGAGTTAAACTTGCTTTCAGACCAGCTTGCTGCGGCGCTTGCGCGTTTAGGCGTGAAGCGAGGTGACCGCGTTGCGGTTTTCCTGCCTAACGTTCCCCAGTTCGTGATTGCTTATTTTGGCGTTCTCAAGGCTGGTGCCGTTTTAACTGCTATTAGCCCTTTGCATAGGGAACGCGAAGTGGAGTACCAGTTGTGCGATTCAGAAGCCACTGCCATAGTTGCGTTGGACTCGCTTTACCCGGTAGTGGCGAACGTGTGGCAGAAAACCAAGCTGAAACACGTTATAGTGACCAGCTTAGAAGAATACGTAGCTGAAACCGCTGTTCCTGCAAGCCAGCCTGAACAGAAAACAGGCGTCTATTCTTTTCAAGAACTACTCAAAACAAACACAGATGCAAAACTGCCGAAAGTGCACATTAACCCGCGTGAGGATTTGGCGGCGTTGCAGTACACGGGCGGCACAACAGGCACACCCAAAGCCGCCATGCTAACCCACATGAACCTTGTTTCAAATGCCGTAGCCTTCGCAGCTTGGATAAGAGGCGCCACAGCGAAAGAAACTTTCCTAACTGCCTTGCCGCTTTTTCACATTTACGGCATGACCACCAGCATGAACGTACCCATCCACTTAGCGGCGAAGATGGTTCTGCTTCCGCGCTTTGACCCGCTAAAGGCTCTGGAAGCTATCCAGAAGCACGAGGTCACGGTTTTCTGCGGCGTCCCCACCATGTACGCAGTATTACTAGCACATCCAGCGCTAGGCAAGTTCGACTTAACCAGCATCCGCGTGTGCATTTCAGGTGCTTCTCCGCTTCCGCCGCAGGTTCAGAAGAAATTCATGGAGATAACTGGCGGGTTCCTCGCTGAAGGCTACGGCTTAAGCGAAGCTTCACCTGTCACGCATTGCAATCCTGTTGATAAGACGATGCGCACGGTGCGAATAGGCTCGATTGGTCTGCCGCTGCCTGACACGGATGCCCGAATCTTTGATGTGGAAACAGGAACGCGCGAGCTTGGTGCTGGCGAAATAGGCGAGTTAGCCGTTAAAGGACCGCAAGTGATGAAGGGTTACTGGCACAACAATGCGGAAACCGCCAGCGTCCTCCGCGGCGGGTGGCTTTACACGGGCGACATCGCACGCATTGATGAAGACGGCTACTTCTATATCACCGACAGAAAGAAAGACCTCATCAAATACAAGGACTACAGTGTTTACCCGCGCGAGATAGAAGACGTGCTTTATGAGCATCCAAGCGTGAAACTGTGCGCTGT
>CAYGYB010000308.1:0-2020 GCA_964354015.1 uncultured Candidatus Bathyarchaeia archaeon | reverse complement strand
TTAGTTTTTTTGTGTAATCGTTTGTATGTGTTTAGCATCAGTATTTAACATTTTCCAAAGGCGTCATGTTGGAAACGATTAAAACGCGGTTTTGGAGAATAGCGGTGGGCCACTGCGGTTCGACGCCTAGACTCCGCCTAGCGCCTTCAAACCCTACGCTCTTACCCGCGCCCCCTTGAGCGCTGCACGTCCAGACTTAGGTTGCTCTCTCCCGAGCCTAGCCGGGTTCGCCTGGTGAACCGTGAAGACGGCTTCCCTACGAAAGCTGCTCATTGACCGCCAGCCCCAAGGGACGGATAGTCACTGGTTCGGAAAGGAAGGTCTAAGCGGCCTTTTGCGCCTCATCCTCAGCTGTCAGCCCATCGTGTAGAGGGTTTATGGTGCAAGGGACCCCTAGCCCCCCGCCTAAGACCCACCGCCAACTATACCAAGCGCATACAGCACTATAAAATGTTTCCAGTAAACTACAAGTGATTCCTCTGTGAACTGTTGCCGAATCGTGTAGCCGCCTTGAGTCTATGCGCCATTTCGCCGAGTTCCCCAAGCATTTTCTTTGTGTTTCCTTGGTTTTTGGCGATGATGTTGACGAAGGCAGAGCCTACTATGACGCCGTCTGCTCCTGCTTTGATTATGCAGCGTGCGTGCTCAGGCTTTGAAACCCCGAACCCAACCGCTAACGGCACATGCCCACGCGTGTAAGGCAGAAACCTCTTTATCAGTTGAATGGTTGACTCTTCTACTGAGGCTTTCGCGCCTGTAACGCCGAAATGGGAAACCAAGTAAAGGAAACCTGAAGTGTATTTGACAATGTTGCGTAGCCTCTTGGTGGAAGTTGATGGTGCCGCAAGGAAAATCGTGTCTACTCCACACACACTTGCCGCTTGCTTATAGTCGCCTGCCTCTTCAACTGGCAAGTCGGGCACGATTACACCGTCAACCATGCAGCTTTTGGCTAAACGGAAAAAGCTGTCAAGCCCCATCCTAAACACTGGATTATAGTAGGTCATAATGACAATGGGCACATCATGCACTTGCCTAATTTCCCTTGCCAATTCCAACACCTTCCGCGGCGTTGTCCCAGCGTTCAAAGCGCGAACGCTTGCCGCCTGAATCGTCGGTCCATCAGCTATCGGATCGGAAAAAGGCAACCCAAGTTCAAGGATGTCGACGCCGCCTTTGATTAATGCTTCAGCAATTCGCGGTGTGCACTGCGGTTCTGGGTCGCCTGCAGTAACGTAGCCAATTAGCGCCGCTTCTCCGCGGCTTTTCAGCTTCTGGAAAGTTTCAGTTATCGCGGTCATATTTTCACCTTCAAGTAATCAGCTATGGTTTCAACGTCTTTGTCTCCGCGCCCTGACAAAGTCACCACGATCACCTCATCTCGCCGCATCTGCTTTGCCAACTTCATGGCGTACGCTAACGCATGTGCAGACTCTAAAGCTGGCAGAATGCCTTCTTCTTTGGACAGCGTGAGGAAAGCGTCCGCGGCTTCCTTGTCCGTGGCAGAGACGTACTCCGCTCGCTGCAAAACTTTCAGGAATGAATGTTCAGGACCAACGCCGGGATAATCTAACCCTGCGGAAATGCTGTGCGTGTTCTGGATTTGTCCATTGCTGTCTTGGAGCACGTAAGTTAACATGCCGTGGAAAACGCCTTCTGCGCCTGCGCTGAGTGATGCTGCGTGCTTGCCTGTTGCTATGCCTTCGCCTGCGGCTTCCACGCCGTACAGTTTCACCTTTGCGTCGTCTTCGAATGGGTAGAATGTGCCGATGGCGTTGCTCCCTCCGCCAACGCAAGCAACGAGCGCGTCTGGAAGCCGCTTCTCCTTCTGCATAATTTGCTCTTTAAGTTCAATGCCGATGACGCTTTGGAAATCCCTAACCATCACTGGATACGGATGCGGACCCACAACCGAGCCTATAAGATAATAGGTGGTTTCTATGTTAGTCACCCAATCTCTTAGCGCCTCATTGATTGAGTCCTTTAACGTTTTGGAACCCGACTCCACAGGGTGCACTTC
>CAYGYB010000307.1:0-2027 GCA_964354015.1 uncultured Candidatus Bathyarchaeia archaeon | reverse complement strand
CCTGTTTACGCTTTAGCTTTTCGCAGTTTCCTAATTATCTCTCGCGTTTCTGTTTTTGAAGGGTGCTTGATGGCGCCAACAGGGCAGATTTCGTCACAGCCTGCACAGAGCACTACGCAGGAATTAGGCTTTTTCACCACAGGTCTCTTTTTTCCCTGCTTCTCTTCAAACTCGTACACGCCGAGTTCACAGTAATCCACGCATTTTCCGCAACTGACGCATTTTTCATAGTCTATTGTTGGGTGCCACGGTATTTTGCTTCGCGGGACTCCGTGAAATGTTTCTTCAGGCATGGTTTTTTCGCCGTCGGATGTATTTATGTCAAATTGATAACAATATTTAAATATTGTTATGTATATAAGGGCGAACCATGTCTGCACAGGTAGAAAACCAAGACAGATTCAAGGCAACAGTTTTCCACGCTCTTGCGGATCCAATCAGGCTTGAGATACTGGCGTTTTTGCGCGACGGAGAAAAATGCGTGTGCGAAATCGTTCCCCATCTGAACCTCATTCAGCCGCTTGTTTCGCGTCACCTGAAAACGCTTAAAGACGCTGGAATAGTCAGATGCCGAAAAGACGGCGCTAAAAGAATGTACTCGGTTGTTGACCGTGAAATATATGCTGTGGTTGACGGGTTAACTCCTGAGCTTGTTGCCACTCTTGCCAAAGAGGTTTTCGAGCATCTGGCATGCCGTTAAACGGAGATGACGAAAATTGGAAAGCAAACAAGAGCACGTGAAAAAAGAGTTGTCTTTGGGACTTTGGGAAAAATACTTGACGCTTTGGATAGCCATCTGCATTGTTGTAGGCTTGCTGGTTGGAAGGTTTATTCCTGCCTTTGGAGAGTTTATGGATTCGCTGAAATTTGCTCAGTTGTCAATCCCTATTGGGATTTTGCTGTTTTTCATGATGTATCCTACAGTGGTTGGAATAAGATTTAGTGACGTTAAAAAGGCGGCGAGAAACCCTAAACCGCTCCTTGTCACGATAATCGCTAATTGGGTAATTGCTCCACCGCTGATGACGTTTCTGGCTAATACTTTCTTAGCGGGTAGTCCTCAGTATATTCCTGGATTAATTCTTTTAGGCTTGTCTCCTTGCACCGCGATGGTTATGTGGTGGATGTTTCTGGCAAGGGGCGACATGGCTCAAGGCCTAATTAACACGGCATTCAACGCTCTGCTAATGCTTGCACTTTATGCTCCTCTTGCTGCACTATATTTAGGTGTAAGCGGCATCCCTGTGCCTTGGGATTTGATAGGAGTCAGCGTACTAGTTTTTATTGCTCTTCCTGTGGCGTCAGGCGCCATTTCACGCAGGGTAATAATCCGCAGGAAAGGTGAGGAATGGTTCAAGGACGTCTACAACCCTGCAGTGGGCAAGATTTCCATCGTTGCGCTTCTTGTGACTTTGATTGTGTTGTTTTCGTTCGCAGGCCAGAGAATTCTTGATAATCCGTTGCTTGTTGGTTATCTTGCTCTTCCTAATCTTTTGCATTACGCTATTATGATTTCTTGGACTTATCCTCTGGGGTATTTTCTGGGGTGGAAGTATGAATCAGCCATAGATACTACTCTCATTGGCAGCAGCAGCCATTTTGAAGTGGCAATCGCAGTAGCAGTCACCCTATATGGTATTGGGTCGGGAGCGGCATTGGCTACCGTGATTGGGCCTCTACTGGAGGTGCCTTTGATGCTTTCGGTTGTCAAGCTGGGACTGCGAACCAGAAAATACTTTCCACGGAAAAAGCAGCCCGTTTAGGTTGTCCAGAACGAGTACACCTGCAGGTTTTCTCTTCCAAGCGCGCTTTTAATGAACTGTCTTATGTCTTCGTCTTGTAGGCAGCGATTGCCCAGCCTGTCTTCGCGTATCGGGATTCCCGTTTCCCTCAGCGCGTTATCTTTTGGGAAATCCAGATAAACGTAGTAGCCGCTGCTCGCGGGCAGAATCAGCCGTAAGCACGTGAGTTCTTTTGTTTTGGACATGCCGTTCTGGTCGATGCTGTAAACCACAGCGTCAGGCTTC
>CAYGYB010000306.1:0-2073 GCA_964354015.1 uncultured Candidatus Bathyarchaeia archaeon | reverse complement strand
TTCCCCACCACGTTCGAGAAGGAAGTCTTCAGCGATTTGACAGGCGAACGAGGCGTTCTGATGGGCGCCATAGCAGGGATAATGGAGGCTCAATACAACACTCTGAGAGAGCACGGGCACAGCCCAAGCGAAGCCTTCAACGAAACCGTGGAAGAATTCACTCAAAGCTTAATCAGGCTAGTCGACGAGAACGGCATGGATTGGATGTTCTGCAACTGCAGCGAAACTGCCCGCATAGGGGCGCTTAGATGGAGAAAACGGTTCCGAGACTGCACCAAACCTTTGTTTGATTCACTGTACGAGCTGGTGGTTTCAGGAGAAGAGACGCGAATCGTTCTCGAGAGAAGCAAAGAACCAGACTATAGGCAAAAACTTGCCGATGAATTGAAAGCCATGGGAGAATCTGAGCTTTGGCGGGCAGGCGCCACCGTGCGATCACTAAGACCAGAGCAACAAAAACGAGAGCGTAGCTCAGTTTGAAAAGCGTGCGCTCGCCACGTCCATTCTCTTCCCATTTTTGTTAATAACTTGACCTTATTTATTATTCAAAACGTTACTTGCTCTGTGATGACTTGCCCCCTATTCAAAAGTTGAACTATTTTGCGAATGTAAATTGAACGTTAAGGCTCGGGCTTTTTGTGGCGCCTGTAAAGTATGAAAACGTGTCCTCTGACCTCTACTAAGGCTGCGCCAGCCTGTTCAGCAGCCGTAGCCGCTATGGTCTGCGCAGTGTTTTGTTGCAGCGCGTTTTTTAAGATTTTGATTTTCAACATTTTCTTCTTTTCCATCTGTTTCTCAATCTCACCTGATAGTTCAGGCGTCAGGCCGTCTTTGCCGACCCATATGGTTGGCTTTTCATCTTTCAGTTTATGTCTAACGTGGCGTTTCATTCGGGTAGTTATCTTGCTCAAGTTTTGTTTTCTCCCTCTTCCTTCTTAACAGTATACGCGTTTTGTAGCCGCATTGTAGACAGGTAACCACGATGTGAGGTTCTCTTCTTTGCCTTATGCGCACGCGGCAATTGTCACCCTGGACAAGCAACATATTGCATTTTTTGCAGATCTGGCGCTTATGCACTGGTAGCAAGCGTATTTTTGTAGCCATGGCTATTTTTCGTGCAGTTTCAATGTAATGGCTAGATAGCTGAGGATTGGATCGGTAGACAGATTTAGCTTGATGGAAGAGCACCTGTATTCGCTGTCTGGCTATTTGCTTAGCAGTGGACCTCATTTTGATGTTTCCTTTCGCAACATGCAATATTCGCGCTACGAATAATTTAGAAAGGATTCGCAGTTCATAATGTTTTTGTTTATGACCACGACCTTCTTAAGTCAGGTATGAAAATGAGTTCAAATCGCTTATTGAACACACAGAGGTTTACCCGCATCGTTATAGCGGTTCTAGCGATATGGATGCCAGCGCAGCTTTTGGCATGTATTTGTTAACCAGATTTGACACACTCGTTCACAGCCAACTGTACAATTTCGGGTTACAGTTCGACCATGCTTGGGCAGATTCGTACTATCTTTACACCCAGTTAATGGTCGTGGCTTTAGGTGTGCCAATGGTCCTAAGCGTCTTCTTCATAGCAGCTGGTTTCAAGAGGAAAATCGACAAAAAACCAGAACCAGCGCCAAAACAAGAATCGAAGATTACTCAACCTCGACCAGTCATTTGCGAAGAGCGAAAAGTGAAAATTAAGGAAAATAACAACGGCAACAACAGCATGGTTATCTCCTGTCCCAACTGCAAGAAAGTGTTCAGCAGACCCTTAGTTATGCTCAACTTTGAAGGCGGAAAAACCAGACTAGTGAACGTCTGCCCTTACTGTAATCATCTGCTGGGAAACGCAGAAAACGAAGAAACGCCAAAGCGCGACTTTCAAATCGCAGATACGGACAAGAAACTGACACACTAAATTGATGACTTTCCTAGTTACTTGTCGTGGTAGCAACAATATACGTAAGCCCTAAGTAAACTCGTTTCGTCTCCGTATTTTTGACCCCTACACCCATGTTTTATTAGTAACGTCATTGGCAATGGTTTTTGGTAACAATTATGAAGCAGCAGACT
>CAYGYB010000305.1:0-2077 GCA_964354015.1 uncultured Candidatus Bathyarchaeia archaeon | reverse complement strand
GCGAAACCGCAAAAAATCTGGGCGTGAAGTTTCGGCTGCGAGAGTGCATTCCGTGCTTCTGGTAAACACGCGCATTGCATAGCCATAGCGGAAACATAAAAAATGTTCCATGCAGTTTACATGTTCCAATGGAAAAATTTTTAAGCCTTAACAACCCGTCTCCCAAACTGGGAGAAACGCAAAAGTGAAAAAAATGCCGCTGTTTGAGCATGAGATTCCCTGCTACAGAAAGCGCGAATTAAACTGGACGGTGCAAAAACAAACACGGTAGCAGCAGTGGAAAACTGCGGTGACCGAGAAGCATTAAGCAAGCGCGCTCTATCAGTCAACCGAAGAATCTGCGGCAAAAACATGTCACACGCGCGCTAAATGACAATGCATGGTTTTTGATGGGAAAGTGTAATAAATCAGTGTAGCAAGTGTGTAAGAAACCAGAATTCTCACTATTTTTCAAAAAGACAATGGAACTCATGGACTTTTTTTGAGGAATTTTTCAGTCTTGTTACAGTGACCAAAAAACAGGGATTCAAGCTTCTTTTAGGGAATAATCCTTGACTATTTTCAATTTTTGAGTTTCAACGAGCTTCAGCAAAGTTCTTACAGTTAGTTTACACTTTCGCAGGAAAAACACTTGTATTCCGCGCGCGCACGTTTAAATTTCGTTCCAGCGTGTTTGTTATTCTCTTACTGCATTTGCGCATTCATTCTTCTATATAGCTTTTTGTAGACTGTTTGCATTCGTCTTAATTTGTTTTCGCTTTTATTGCCATTCAAAATTAGAAAAATCCAGCGATTTCCAGAAGAATCATGGTAGGCTATTTCTGCGTTTTGACAACTCTTCTTAACTTTCGATTCTATATCCTCCAATATCTTGTTTAGACCATGTGTTTTACGTAGTGTGAACTCTGTAATGTTTTCAGATAGCACCTTGTTATTGCTGTCTTTTAGCAGATTCGGATAAAGAAATGTATCCAATACCTCCAACGGATGTTTGGGTTCGTATTCACGCATGAGTCTGCCGCCGATCGATTACTTTTGTCTAATTCCTTGATAGAAAATATGCAGAATTTTAATTCGAATCGCTTAGGTTGTAACCTCTATTGCCTCGCTTTTCCTTCTAAATGCGTGCGCAATAATGACGTCGTCTTGTGCTAAGATCTCTTTTTTCCTTATACTAAACTCCTTGTCAGACATTTCCTTGGTCAGCATCTGATAAATTCCATCGCGGCCGCAAGGTTGTTCTCTATCCTGCTCCTAAATGCGCCGCAAGCACGTCCTGGCCTGTGATCCTTGGCACAGACAGAAAACCTGCCTATCTCATCATAATTCGCACAGTTGAGGCAGAACCGTTCATGAACGTTATCCGGGTTCGTGCGGTCGTTCTTTGGCTTGAACTCTTGGCAGCACACGTAAGGCCCCTGATGCATGGCGCAAAGTGCAACCCCCTCTTTGTCTCTGCGATCTTCAAGGTGAATGCAATCCCTGCAACTTTCAATTTCCATATTTTCCCACCAAAGCATGATTAATTTATCATAAATTCAATATAGTCTATATCTTTTGACCGAATGATAAGCATTTCTCCCAATTAACTGAACAAATGTCCACTCAACCTTGGACGTTGTTGTTTGCAACGAAAGTGGAAAAGCTGAAATTCCACAGCATGCGCGCGCTTCCAAGAGCTGCAATGAAGGCTCTAAGGACAAACTCATTTTTTTGACGGCCCAAATTTTGTAACAAACTGTAATTTGAAGCTACTTATGACAATGTTGGAAAGTCCATGAAATGTAACGAGTGGTTTAGCGCGCAATGTTGCTGTCTAAGCGTTTTTTAGCTTTTTATTTCAAACATTCTTTCCAGTGCTGTTCTAGCTTTTTTAGCTATGGCGTCTGGAACTTTGACCACGTGTTTTTCTTCCTTCAAAGAAGCGTAAAGTCTGTCCAGCGTGGTTAACTTCATGTTTGGGCACACTGCGTCTGCATAAGCCGTGAAAAACTGTTTTGTAGGGTTTTCTTTACGCAGTCGATGCAGCAGGCCTTCTTCGTTGCCTACGATGAAGGTTTTAGCTTTGCACGCTTTT
>CAYGYB010000304.1:0-2083 GCA_964354015.1 uncultured Candidatus Bathyarchaeia archaeon | reverse complement strand
GGTTCAGGCCAGCTTTCAAAATTCACAGACTCAGGCAGTTTCGGATCCAGTTTCCTGTAAACCTTCTGATACAATGCTTCACTAAGGTAAGGTGTAACAGGATTGAAAAGCAGCGTAATGGTCTTCAACGTGTAATGCAGTATGGCGTATATTGCCCGTCGCCTTTGAAGGGTTTCTGGGTCGTCTGTCCAAAGTTCTTTCCGTATCATGGGCACGTATAATCGGCTTAACGTGTCGATGACGAAATCCTCCAAAATCGCAAGCGCAGAGTTAAACTGGCATACTTCAAGCTTGTCTGTGTATTCTTTGATTGCGCTTTGGAGTTTTGAGAGTAGCCACTGGTCTGGAGGCTGCAGTGTATCCGCGATTTTGCTCAATTTTGACTGGCTTGCTGCTGGTTTAAAGCCGTCAAACTCGGCGTTCTGCAAGAAAAACCTACTCAAGTGATAAAGCGTAGACAACACTTGATAAGAACGACGGTTAAGCTCCTGCAAGTCAAAATTCATGAAATCTATGGGCGCGCACTTCCGCATCATGTAAAACCTGCACAAGTCCGCCGAGCACTTCTCTAAAAGCTTGTTTACTTCCACGACGTTGCCTAAGCTTTTGCTCATCTTTCTGCCCTTTGCGTCTTGCGTTAAGCCTTGAAACAAGAACGCGTGATACGGACTTTCAGGTTTTCCAGTCAATATCACATGCTCCAACAACAGCGAGTTAGCCCAGCCGCGGGTTTGGTCTATGCCCTCTGTTAGGAAATCTGTGGGCACAAACTTTTCCACCTCTTCATCGGTGAATCTTGCGTGTGGTGAGGCGCCGCTGTTGTGCCACGTATCCAAAACATAATCTTCTCTGTGCATTGTGCCGCTGCACTTTTGGCATTTGAGCGTGACATGGTCAACCCAAGGTTTATGCAACTCGAAATTTGCAGGCACCTTCTCTACGGCATCAGCCACCAACTCTTTTTTGCTGGCTACAAGCCTTTTCTCCCCGCAGTTTTCGCAGGTCCAGATAGGCAAAGGTGTGCCCCAAACTCTTTCGCGCGAGATGCACCATGGCTTGCCCTCTTTCAGGAAAGCTATAAAACGGTTTTTCGGCTCATCAAAATAATACGTGGTTTCTTCTGCTGCTTCAAGAACTTTGCTGTTTAGTTTGTCAGTTCTCAAGAAATACTCTTTCCTTGCCAGCCAAACCAGTTTGTGGTGCGACCGCCAGCACGTCGGATACTCATGCTTGACCTTGCTGACTTTCACGAAAGCGTTTCTGCTGCGTAGCTCTTCAACCACTAAGTAGTCTGCGTCTCTTGCGAAAACGCCGTTGAATATGCCCGCGTCCTTCGTGAATTTGACTTCATCATCAAACGGAGCAAAGACTGGAACGCCTCGTCTCTGGGCAGCCCAGAAGTCTTCTTCGCCGTTGCCAGGCGACAGGTGGACAACGCCTGTGGCGGTGTTTAGGTCCACGAAGTCTTCGCAGATAACCTTGTGCACCAGCCGATGCTTAGTTTCCAGTTCTGCCTGTTTGGGAATTATGTCTTTAAGCGGGTAATCGTATTTTGTGTCTTCTATGCTTTTGCCCGCTGTTGTCTCGGCTATTGTGTATTTTGTTATGCCGAGTTCCTGCATGACGGGTTCAACGCGTTGCCGTGCCATAATCCAGAGTTCGCCATTAACGTTCACTTTGGCGTATTCAGCTTCTGGATGCACTGCAAGCATCGTGTCAGTTATAATGGTGAAGGGCATGGTGGTCCACACGAGGAAAAACTCGTTCGGGTTGTCGGCTAATTTGAATTTGAAGTAAAGCGATGGGTCTTCTACTTCTTTGTAAGAGCCTTCGTAGCCTACTTCAGCGCTGCTCAAGGATGTTTGGCAGCCGGGACAGTAAGCCACAACGTAGTAGCCTTCTTCAAGCAGGTTCTGCTCCCATGCGCGTTTGAGGATTTGCCATTCTCGCTCAATGTACTCGTCGCGGTAAGTCCAGTAGGCTTTGTTCTGGTTTATCGCTATGCCCAAGCGCCTGTCAGCTTCTACCCATTCGCGGTGATAGCGCATGATGACTTTTTTGCATTCTTCTATGAAGCGTTCTT
>CAYGYB010000303.1:0-2084 GCA_964354015.1 uncultured Candidatus Bathyarchaeia archaeon | reverse complement strand
GAACGCCTGCTGAAACTAAACGCCCAAACACGCATGCGCTTGCATTTCTGCCACGTAACCACCAGAGAAGGCTTAGATGCTGTGGCTGAGGCAAAAAAATCTGGCAGAGCAGTAACTTGCGAAGTGACGCCTAATCACCTTTTATTGTCAAGTGAGGATTTTGAGCGTTACGGGTCGTTGCTTGCGATTATGCCGCCGCTGCGCAGCAACAGCCACATCGAAGCTCTTTGGAAAGGCATCGCTGACGGCTGGGTTGACACTATAGGCTCAGACCATGCTCCGCACACATTAGAGGAAAAGTCCGCGAGCAACATTTGGGACGCTAAAGTAGGCGTGCCCGGTCTAGAAACAACTCTTCCACTTATGCTCACGATGGCGCGAAAGAACCGCTTGTCCTTAGCTAATCTGGTTTATCTGCTTTCGGAGAAACCCGCGGAAATTTTCAACTTAAGAGACCGCGGCAGGTTGGAGCAGGGTAAAAAAGCCGATTTGGTGGCTGTAGATTTTAACAGAAAATTCACGGTTGACGCCTCAAAATTCCATTCAAAAGCGAAGTACTCGCCCTATGACTGGTGGGAATTGCAAGGCATGCCCGTGAAAACTTTTGTCAACGGCTTATTAGTCATGGATATGCAGGAAATCGTGGTAAAAGCGGGCAGCGGCGGAGTAATCCGGAGAGACCGCACGTGAAGTTCCTCACGGACGGGATGCTTGGAAAACTAACCAGATGGCTGCGCATGCTGGGGCACGACGTCAAATACTCAAACAAGCTGGACGATGACGAACTAGCTGCAGTTGCGAAAAAGGAGCGGCGAATTCTCCTCACAAAGGATTTGGAGCTTTATCAACGCGCCACAGCCAAAGGCATCGATGCGTTTTACGTGGCAGGCGAAACTGAAGCGGCAAGGCTAGCGGAGCTTGCAAAACGGTTCGGTATTTCTTTGGTGATAGATTTGGAGAATTCTCGTTGCCCGAAGTGCAACACCAAACTGCGGGTTGTGCCTAAGGAAAAGCTTGCAGGCAAAGTGGAAAAAAACACTTTCGCCTATTACAGTGACTTCTGGAAGTGCCCACGATGCGGGCAAGTCTATTGGCAAGGTGCTCATTGGGAGCGTATACGCGCTACGCTGAAAGCTGCAGAAGAAAAATTGGAAGAAACAGTGTGAAACTTAGCTTTTTGTCAGAAGCCACTTCAGCGGAATATCTTGGAAAGTTCCGTCAGGCAAAGTTCTTCGGATGGTGATTGGCAACATGCCGCCTTCAAGCTCTTTCAGCGCGATGTCTATTGGGCTTGAGTAGCCTTCGTCGACTGTCACGATTATTGGAGCGCCCATGGAAATCTGAAGTGCTCTTGCTCCCACTATCCGCGCTTTCTCGAACCTCGTGATTTTCGGAGGACCGACCGTTATTTTTTCTGGTTTAGACGTAGTTTAATACTCTCCAGCGCCTGGGTACATTCCGCCCGGTGCTCCTCCTGGTGGAGTTGGTGGCGCCCTCATTTTTCCAGCAGCAATTATATCGTCGATTTTGAGAATCATCGAAGCTGCTTCGGTTGCTGATTTAATTATTTGCTTTTTGACTATGAGCGGCTCGAAAACACCCGCTTTTGTCATGTCCTGAATTTTTCCTTCGCGAACTTCTATTCCAGCCCACGTTTCCCCGTTCTCATGTCTGGCTCTAAGTTCGGATAATATGTCAATAGGGTCTAACCCAGCGTTTTCAGTAAGCGTTATCGCAATAGACTCTAAGGCTTCCGCGAAGATTTTAACTGCAAGTTGCTCTCTGCCCGGCAGAGTTCCTGCGTACGCTTTAAGCACGCGTGACATTTCGAGTTCTGGAGCGCTGCCTCCAGCTACGATTTTTGGCTCTTCAATCAGGTCCTTAATCACGCATAAGGCATCATGGAGCGAACGTTCCGCCTCTGCATTCATGCGATCTGTTCCGCCTCTTATCAGAATTGTGACCGCGAGAGGGTGCTTGCAGCCTTCGATAAAGGTCATTTTGTCTTTGCCGATTTTGCGTTCTTCCAGAAGTGCGGCGTAGCCGAGGTCTGCAGGGGTTATAGCGTCTAGTTTGGTTACTAT
>CAYGYB010000302.1:0-2086 GCA_964354015.1 uncultured Candidatus Bathyarchaeia archaeon | reverse complement strand
ATGCAGAATATCCAGAAGGATTATCGCTCAAATGGGGTTGAGCTTCCAAGTAACATCGAACAAATGGTAGAAGATCAAACTTGCCAACGTCAACCAAGTGATCGGTGTTGGTATAATGATGGACTTGGAGATCGTATTGCTCAAGCCATACACACAGTAGCGGCGGCTACAGATAAAGTTTTAGGAACTAAACTTGAGCATAAAGCTCGCGGATGTAGTTCATGTAACAAACGAAGAAACATCTTGAACTCATTATCGTAAACGATAAAATGGAAACCATCACAAAACATAAACGAGGAGATGTCCGCGAGGACGGGATGGTGTTTGGCGGTATATATAGAAAAACAAAAGAAATTTGGGTAACTAAAGAAAAATTTGAGTTAAATAAAAAACTTCATGCTCTACGCGAAAAAAAATTTAGAGATAATAATAAAGATTTGCTCAAAACTCGCAGGAAAGAAAATAGAATAAAAAATGGGGATCATATAAGGAAAAGAGAAAGAGAATGGTGGGCTAATAATCCAGAAAAAACAAAAATTCTTATTCAAAAAAAATATGACAATCAATCTCCAGAAAAAAGATCACAAATAATGCGGGTTGTTTTTGCCAACAGAAGGGCAAGAAAACTAAATCAAACTCCAAATTTAAATGAAAATCAAAAGAAACTTATCAAGTGCTTTTACAATCAAGCTCACAGGCTTGAAAAAAGATTTGGATTGAAATTTCATGTTGACCATATTATTCCAATAGCTCGTGGGGGATTACATGAGCCTAAAAATCTCCAAGTAATTCCAAAAAGAATAAATCAACAAAAAAATGCTCATAAAATATTTGTTTGGGCAAAACTATAAAATATTATGTTAAGTATCGGGAATGATAATTTCAGTTTAGCTACACTTGATGAAAATGGGAATCCTCCAGCCACAAGGATTAGCAATGCAAGTCATTGCTGGAATATAGCAAATAACTTAAGGTTGGCCAATGTTGGAAGAGAAAATAAACGTATACGCATTTTCAAAGCCTATAAAATGTTCCCACCTACTGGGTATAGTAAACTCGCAGAAAAGCGTTTGCCTTGGCAATCGGATGTTAACTACGGGCAACTTGGATTTATTGTTGATAACCAAAAGTCCAGTTACTACGATGTGATTACCGAACGACAGGCTTGCTGCACAATCAAAAGTAAATTCGGCAATGAAAAAGAAAGACTCGTTAACTCAGAGAATATCGGAATTGCCTTTGACCAAGCTTTGCGTGAATGGCCCGGATATCTCTACAATACAGAGCAAGACCTTGAGGAAATGTTGTTGTATGGAAAAGGAATTGGAATGTGGGATTCACCAATGGGATGGATGCCAGAACACGTCTTCCTCTCCGACCTTCTCTTTCCAGACGACATTAGGATCGACTTTTGCAACCTTGAGGAGTTTGTCAGGCGTGTCCGTTTGACTCCATACGAGCTTTACAAGAAGATTGAGAATCGTGCTGCCGCTGAAGCAATGGGATGGAATGTGGACGCAGCAATTGATGCTATCAGGTTCCATCGTGCATTTACAAATCACCGCAAAACCCGCGAGGATTTCTTCCGCACGATTAGCGAAGCAGGATTTAACTGGTCATTGTCCGTAAATCAAAAGATTGATCTTTTTGAGGTTTACTGGAGAGAGTTTGACGGCAAGATTAGTAAGGCGATTATCCTTCAAGACTATCAACCAATCGCTGACTACATTAACTCTAATGTAAAGGGTTCTGGAAAGATCAGCGAAGATGATGTGAGAACCCAACATGGGTTTATGATGTTGAAGGTTGGATTGTTCGACGCATGGGATGAGATCATGTATATGCTTACCGACTCGGTTGGAAGCGGACTTTTTCAAGACATCAAGAGCCAAGCTGAATCGGCGTTCGTAGCCTGTCGCCAGTATGACTTCACAATGAACTCATTGGTTGATGCAGTTCGACTCAACTCCATGTTGATGATCGAAGGACAAGGGCCAGACTCAACCAAGATGCTCAAGCAGATGGAGTGGTTGCCAATCAGCGTAATGCCGGATGGCGCAAAGTTTATTCAGAACCGCTTCCAACT
>CAYGYB010000301.1:0-2089 GCA_964354015.1 uncultured Candidatus Bathyarchaeia archaeon | reverse complement strand
CTATATCATAGCCCGCTAGACCCGCAGCGTAGCCTATAGTTGCAAAGCCGCCTGCGCTGATGGCGCCGCCCACGCCAAGCATCGTTGCACGAAGAAGGCCAAGTTTTCTTTTCAGCTGAGGCTCAGCCATAATTGCCACCTCGCGTTTGCTCGTAGAGGAGAAAGACACCGCTGATGACAGAGAGTATGCCAACGATTATGAAGATCGAAAAATAAAATCCGATGTCTGCTTCAGTTGCGCCTAACATCGTTTGGATGTTGAAGATGTTATAAAAGGTGAGGAACGCGAAAACAATGGCTACTCCGCCGATGGCGGTTTGCATTAGCCCGATAATCTGCGACAGGATTTTCCTATTTTTCATTGAATGAGGATCATCTCGCGCCAGCTATAGTACTTATCGCGTAATCGATTTAATACATTTGCTACTTTCCTGAGGCAAGACTGTTTATAAAATGGTTTCACAGCAATATCGACACGGACTCGTGGTGCATCTTGGAGAATTCAGTTCCGCCTTCACTATTGCAGGCATTAAAAAAACAGAAGTATCATCTTGTGGGCAGGCATTCGGCGGTTAAAAGGTGCAAGTGGCTTTACGAAGCGCTGGTTCATGACCGTGTCTGCTACAAACAGAAATTTTACGGAATAAAATCTCATCGGTGCATCCAAATGTCACCCTCGCTTTTTTACTGCACACAGCAATGCCTGTTCTGCTGGAGGGCACAGAACGGCGACTTGCAAATCACGTGGAACGAACTGAAACTGCCAGAGTGGGATTCTCCTGAAGAAATCGTGCAAGGCAGTCTAAAGGCGCAGGACAAAATCTTAAGCGGGTATAAAGGCAACTTGCAAGCGAGCCCGCAAAGGCTTAGGGAAGCTTTAACGCCAAGACACGTTGCCATAAGCTTAACGGGCGAACCGACGCTTTACGAGACGCTTAGCGAACTGCTCCACGCCTTTCACAACAGGGGATTTACCACGTTTCTCGTTTCGAACGGCACAATGCCCCACAAACTTGCCGAGTTAGGCGAAGAACCAACGCAACTGTACATTTCTGTTTGCGCCCCAAATGAAGACGTGTTCAAGCGCGTTTGCCGCCCCCAAATTCCAGACGCTTGGGCGAAGTTAAATGAGACTCTGGGTTTCATGCAGAGTTTCCGATGCCCCACCGTGATTCGCATGTCATTGGTGAAAGGGCGCAACATGGCGGGTGTGGATGGCTACGCGAAGCTTGTTGAGAAAGCCAATCCAACGTACATTGAAGCTAAGGCGTATATGCATATTGGTTTTTCGACGTTGCGTTTAGGTTATGACGCTATGCCTGAGCATAAAGAAGTGCAGGACTTTGCCACGTGCTTAGCTGAGCGGACAGGTTACAGGATTATTGATGAAGCGCCTGAAAGCCGAGTTGTATTGCTAAGCAAACGCGAGAAACCCATACGATTCAGTGCTCCTTAGAGCCATGCGCCAGCGAATGGTGCCTAACTCATTTTTAAGAAGACAATAAATAATCAAGCTGTGCTTTGTAATAGTGGTGCGGTGAAAGAAGCTTGTCGTCTTTAAAAACTGTTTTGAACGAAGTGAAAAAGGAGCTCATGCAGAAAGACAAGGTGCGGGAAAACGCACATGAAGACATGCGGAAAGCCACGAGTCTTTCTAAACAGGCAATACTGCGCATTCACCAAAAAAAGTTTGAAGAAGCAAAAAAACTGATTCAGACCGCAACAGAAGCCATCTCGCGGCTTCAGGGTTTAGCTGAAGCTTATCCTGAAATTATTTACAGCGGCATGTTCAGCGCGGCGCTCCAAGAGTACGCTGAAGCCAACATATTCCTGAAACTGATTGAAGAATCACGGTTTGTCACGCCGAAGGAGATTAACGTGCCCGCGGTTGACTACGTGCTGGGTTTAGCTGACGCTATAGGCGAATACCGCCGTTTGACTTTGGATGCGTTACGCGAAGGAAACGTGGCGAAAGGCGAAAAATGCTTGGAGCTTATGGATGAAATCTACATTGAGCTTATGGCACTGGATGAAGCCTATATGCTTGTGCCGGGGCTCAGGAGAAAATGTGATGTTGCACGAAAAATCA
>CAYGYB010000300.1:0-2092 GCA_964354015.1 uncultured Candidatus Bathyarchaeia archaeon | reverse complement strand
TTGCAGAAACCCATCACGTGATGACTGTACTCAATGGTTTAGTCATGGACGCGCTTGTGTGGCATGAGGTTCCAGCAGTAAGCATAACCCCCTCATCCTGCATGCTAACAGAGAACGGCAGAATAAAACTGTTCGACGACACAGTTTCAAAACTGTTGCTGAAAATGGGCTTCACGCCTGTTCTTTACGGCGACGCAATCTTAGACGCGAAGTTGGGTTTCACGGTGCTTTCCGGCGACCAGATTGTTGCGCATTTAGCCAGAAAGTTCAACGCATGCAGGATAGTGCTGGGAGTTGACGTTGACGGATTATGCGACGCAGACCCAAAAACAGATGAGAACGCCAAAGTGTATCCGCATCTGACGCTGCAGGAATTGAAGGCTTTCGAAGGTAAACTGGGCAAGTCCACGGCGGCTGACGTTACAGGCGGCATGCTTGGCAAAGTAACCGAGCTTATCCCAGCCGTAGAACAGGGCATTCCCGTGGCAATCGTGAACGCTGCCAAGCCAAACCGTGTTTACCGAGCACTTATAGGCGAAAAAGTAGAAGGCACCATCATAGAGAAGGGATAGCAAGTTGGCTGAAGAAACTGAGAAGCGCAAAGCAGACCACATCCGAATATGCTTAAACGAGAACGCCCAAGCCCGAGAAGCCACAACAGGCTTCAAAGATGTCAGCTTAGTGCACAGAGCTTTGCCTGAAATTGACAAGCAACGAATTAGTTTATCCACAACCGTTTTTGGTCACAAGTTCGCTGCACCCATAATCGTTGGCGCTATAACTGGCGGAACCGCGGAGGCAACGCGGATAAACGCCGCCATAGCTGAAGCTGTGGAGACGCTGCATTTGGGGATGGGTGTTGGAAGCCAACGTGCAGCCATAGAAAACGCGAAACTTGAAAAAACCTTCGCTATAGCCAGAAAAAAGGCGCCCACCGCTTTTCTTGTCGCCAACGTCGGCGGGATACAGCTTGTTCACGGCTACGGCTTGAAGGAAGTTAAGAAAGCCATAGAAATAATTGATGCGGATGCCGTGGCGATACATTTGAACCCGTTGCAGGAAGCCGTGCAGCCTGAGGGGCAAACAAGCTTCAAAGGCGTTCTCGAGAAAATTGGTGAAATCGCAAGCGCGGTGGATAAGCCCGTAATCGTTAAAGAGACTGGTTCAGGCATCTCCGCGGAAGACGCAAAAAAATTGGAAGCGGCAGGCGTTAAAGGGATAGATGTCAGCGGCGCTGGCGGAACAAGCTTTGCAGCGGTTGAGTATTACCGCGCGAAAGGAAAAGAAAACAGTGTTCAGCGCTTTTTAGGTGACGCTTTCTGGGACTGGGGCACCCCAACAGTCGCAAGCCTTATAGAAACCACGCAAACGGTTAAAATCCCCGTGATTGCTTCAGGAGGCGTACGCAGCGGCGTGGACATAGCAAAAGCTTTAGCCTTAGGCGCTAGTTTGGCAAGCCTTTCGCAGCCCGTGCTTCAAGCCGCAAATAAAGGCGCAAAAGACACAGAAAACGCACTCGCGTTTTTGATGGAGGAACTGCGGAATGCCATGTTTCTTGTTGGCGCAGGAAAGGTGATGCAGTTAGCAAAAGCGCCTGTTGTGGTAACGGGCAAAACAGCCGAGTGGCTTAAAACAAGAGGCTTCAACGTCGACAACTACGCACGAAGAGGAGCATGCTAGAGCGTTGAGCATCGAAAAGTTTCTTGAAGAACAAGCACCCTTAATAGATAAAGCCATTGAAAAGTACATCCCAAGAAAATTCACGAAGAACGCTGTTCTTTTCAAGGTTAACCCGCCTAAGCACAGCTATAACGTGGAAACCTTGAGTAAGGCTATTGCCGAGCCAATCTGGGAGTTTCTGGACAGAGGCGGAAAACGATGGCGCCCAGCCCTATTCTTGCTCATTTGTGAAGCCTTGGGCAAAAACGCTAAGGAATATTTGGATTTTGCCATAATTCCAGAAGTAGTCCACAATGGCACCTTAATCATTGACGACATAGAAGATGCCTCAGAGTTGAGAAGAGGCAAACCCTGTATGTACAAGATTTACGGCGTAGACATAGCCGTTAACGCTGGAAACACCATGTATTAC
>CAYGYB010000299.1:0-2097 GCA_964354015.1 uncultured Candidatus Bathyarchaeia archaeon | reverse complement strand
CAGCAACCGAAGGCGGCGCAGCATTATTCGCTGTAGATTACTTCGGCGAAAAAGCATTCCTCGCTCAAAGCCCGCAACTATACAAAGAGCAGTTAGTGATGAGCTTGGAAAAAGTTTTTGAAGTTGGGCCTTTTTTCAGGGCTGAAGAATCACATACACGACGGCATTTAAGCGAATTCGTCTCCGTGGACATTGAACAAGCATTCGCCAATGCTAAAGATGTAATGCTCCTTCTCGAACAAGTGGTGCAGCACACTTGTAAAACCGTGAAGGAAAAATGCACAAAAGAACTAGCCACGCTAAAGCATAGACTAGCGGTTCCAGAAATCCCGTTTAAACGTTTAACTTACGACGAAGTTCTCAACGCCTTGAAAAAAGAAGACATTGCGCTTCCGTGGGGAGAAGACATACCTACCGAAGCCTTCAGAGCCTTAGGCAAACTGTACCCAAGCTTCTACTTCATAACAGATTGGCCCACACACGCGAAAGCCTTCTATATAAAACCGCGTGAAGACAAGCCTGAACTGTGCGAAGGATTCGACTTGATGTGGCACTGGATAGAACTGGTGTCGGGCGGAACACGAATAGCTGAAAAAGACCTCTTGATAGCACGGTTGAAGGAAAAAGGGTTAAAGCCTGAAAACTTTAGGCATCACCTTCAAGCCTTTGATTATGGAATGCCGCCGCATGCTGGTTGGGCAATAGGCTTGGAAAGGCTTACCATGATGTTGACTGGGAAAAAGAACATACGGGAAGTAACTTTCTACCCCAGAGATAGACTGCGATTGACGCCGTAAGGCTTTAGGCGCTGAACTAGCGGGTTCAACCTTCTCTATAGCTCTCAGAGAAACTACCCCCTCCCCCTTTAAATTGCTCATTTCGCATGTCTCATTTGCTTTTCACTTCAGCCTTAACGGCAAAACAGCCCAAGCACTTTATTTACGATTTTCACTTGGAGCGCGAAGAAATCTCCATGCTTTTTATCCAAAAATGTGCTAAAAGCTGATAAGCCGCGTTTTTCTCTACTCTCAACATCCTGCTGAGGGGAATCCAAAATAGGCTGTGGTGTATTCGGCGCAATAAACTTCGAAAAACAACCAGTGTTCTCATACGTGTACTGGGGACTCCGCGCCCAAAACCACCGAGGACACCAATCACACGGATTCCTCACATACAACGCAGAGCAATTTCACATTTACAAAAACCTTGACTTAGTGCCCAAACTAAAATCCAGCGCCATAGCCGAGTGGTTAGAGCGCTTGCCCGGATACGTAGGCATCGGCAACGTCCGATATACCACTTCAGGCAAATGCGATGATGCGGCGTTGCTGCAGGGCACCCAACCCGTTACCGCCTCAGCGGATGGGCTGAAGCTTGCGCTCTCATTCAACGGCAACATAGCTAACGCGCTTCAACTAAAAAAGGAAATGAATCAGCACTTCTCAGGCTTCGTGTGCAATTGCGATTCAGACTTGGTCTGCCATAAACTGCTACTGGAACTTGCAAAGCGCAAAGACTTAGCGTCCGCCGTTGGCGCGTGTATGCAAAGCCTTGACGGCGCGTTCTCCGTGGCGGGAATAACAGGCAATGGCGATTTCTTCGCTTTCAAAGACCCGCATGGAATAAAACCGCTGTGCGCTGGACACAGCCCAGATGGAGCAACTTACGCGTTTTCGTCAGAAACCGTCAGCTTAGACATGAACGGTTTTGTAAGAGACTTCGAACTGGAACCAGGCGAGTTCGTGACGGTTTCAAAAGACGGTTTTGAACGTGAACCAATCGTTAAGAACCCGCGCAAGGCGTTTTGCGCTTTTGAATTTGCTTATTTTGCGAGACCTGACTCGCGGTTTGACGGCAAATATGTTTACGAAATTCGTGAAGATTTCGGAAGAAACCTTGTGCGTGAATATCCTGAAATTATTAAAGACGCAGATCTGATTCTTTCTGTGCCTGAAACTGGCGACGACCCAGCCATGGGCGTTCACGAAGAGTCTGGACTAAGATGGGAACGAGCATCCCGCAGGCACCGCTACGTCACCGAGCGAGCCTTCATACTATTAAACAAAGAACGCTATGTCACCATAGACCGAAAAATAA
>CAYGYB010000298.1:0-2100 GCA_964354015.1 uncultured Candidatus Bathyarchaeia archaeon | reverse complement strand
GAGGTGAAATGCGAGATGGCTAAGTGCCCGAAATGTGATGTTGAATACGTGGAGGTTGAAGTTGACTTTGAGTATGGTGATGTTATTCTGCGGAAAGTTAAGGCGTTACGTTGCCCCGTCTGCAAGGAAGAGTTGTTCACGCCAGAGCAGTATGGCGTTATTAGGGCGCGGATTCGCAGTGTTGCGCAGCCTTTAAGGTTAAGACGGAAGATTAGTACCGCGGGAAAGAAGCCTATAGTGTATTTGCCTGAGGATGTGGTTAAAGCCATAGACGCTAGAGTAGGCGATGAAGTTGACGTTTACGTTGAAGGAAAAAAAATAGTAATCGAAAAAACCTAACTCTCCATTTTCAAGAAATCTTAATACTGTGAAAAGGTAGGAAAACTAATGAATCCTCGGGGAACAAATGATTTATTTATCCGCCAAAAGAGTTTTACACTGACTCCCCATAGTTTTTTGGTCATCAGGTAGGATGATTAGCCGTGCTCGTTCGCCGTCTGTATAAGCTTGGGTTGGAGAATAATTCGATAAGGTCACTTCAATTTCTCATTGAAAAACGATACTAAATCCTTTGCAACTTGGTCGTTACTTGGAATTCCCGAAATCAAGGTTAGATGATCTCTTCCAGGATAGATTTTGAGTTTAGCTGGAACGCCCTCAGCAACAAGGTCTTGATAGAAGCTAATGGACTGCTGTGGCGGCGAGTTTACATCCTGAGCCCCATGGAGTAATAGAAAAGTTGCATTGTCGCTGCTGTCAATCTGGTATATCGGAAGCCCAAGATTCTGCGGATCTGCGGTTCTCAACCACTCGATAATTGTATCGTTACGTCTGGGATCCGTGATGTTAATGCCTTCCAGAGTGTAGCCGCCAGCCAATGGTGCAATTGCGTAAACTCTTGGAAGCGTGCTTCCGCCAGCGATGTAGTTTTTGTCTTGAGTTAGCGCGTAAAGTGCGATGAGGTGCCCGCCTGCGGAGTGCCCACTCATGCCGATGCGTGCCACATCAATCCTGTATTGTTCAGAGTTTTGGTGTACCCACTGCAAGACCATCTGAAAATCCTCTAACGGTGCGGGATAAGAGAAAGTAGGGAGTAATCTGTAGTTCATGTTTATTACTACGAAGCCTTGGTTTGCAAGGAATTGTGCAATTGCGGTTACGTCGCTTTTGTCTCCGGCAATCCATGCGCCGCCATGGACAAAAATAATTAATGGCAGTCGTGTGGCTGTGCTTTCTGGGATATAAATGTCGAATTGCTGTGCAGGGTCATTTCCATAACTTACATTTGTGTAGGTTTCAGCTGGGATTGGAGTGGGGGAATTGGGTGTAGGTGTGGGGCTTTGGGGGGTTTCTGGGGTTTGTGTTGGGGAGGGAGAGGGTGTTGGGTTAGCCGAGTTTGAGGAAGGTGTTTCGGTCGGTTCAGGAGTTGGAGTAGGTCCAGTAACGCTTTTCTCACGCAAATTAAGTGCTCCTGACCCAGCTAGTGCAACAACTACTGCAGCCACCGAAAGAATAACGCCTATAGCAATGGCGTGAATTGTCTTCAACTTCATTCTCGTAAAGTCCAATTATTTTTCGCCACGATGCCATGTGTGGAACACATAATACGTGCCAACCTAAAGTGGACCATGGCGCATTTGAAAAGCGTTGTGAATTCAGAATATTGTTTCAACACAAATGTTGTTGGATTGGGCTTCGGTTCACTGCAATACGCCCCAAAACTTGAAGTTGCACGTTTTAACATATATGGTATTTGGTACGTTTGGGTTTGGGATTAAAATTTAATCCAATAACAACTGCAAAGGGGCTACTTACATTGGTTTAGCTTTCTCTAAGCCAAGATTCACCGAAGGATTTATTTGAAGGTCAATTTTGTTGTCAACCAGCAAGTAGTAGTCAAAGACTTTTCTTATGCGTTTTGGAGCAAGATCAGTGCTGAATATTTTGTACATCTTAATGAGCTGAGGTTGAATTCGAAGAATGTCTGTTAGCGTTACTAAGCCGAGTAGCTTGTCTTTTCTAACAATCGGCATCTTTTTGATGTTCTTTTGAAACATGGTTCTTGATACATCTCCGATTTCGGCATTAGGTTCGACGGAT
>CAYGYB010000297.1:0-2109 GCA_964354015.1 uncultured Candidatus Bathyarchaeia archaeon | reverse complement strand
TCTTTTTCGGTGGGTTGTCAGCCATAGCATCCTTTAAAGTGCTGAAAAAGCCCTTATCTTTGATAAGCATAGCACTTGGAGCGATGACGCTTGGAGCATTAGTTCTCTTCTCAAGCGGTCTTATTGCAAGCGGTTCATGGACAAGCAACGAAGCGTATGACAGCATTTTCTATTTGGGTTTAGGTCCAGGTGGAATGGAACGTATGATCGTTTATCCGCTACTCATATGGCTTGCTGGATTTGCCGGACACCTAGTTACGGAGAGGAATCCATGAAGATTCTTAGAAGCGTAGAATTCTGGGCTGCATTTTCGATAATCATTGTAACCATATTTCTTATGGTTGCGGATAGCTTAGGGTGGATTCATTTCGGTTTCTTTGTGGGTTCGTTCCGCGCTAATCACTGGTTTGTATGGATAGGCACATTATACATAGCCGTTACAGTTCCCATAATTGCGGTTTCAAAACGGCGATTCCCGAGCAAATTTGCAACGCTTTTCAGGCTTCATGTTTTCGGAAACTTGCTGGCTTTTCTTTTAATCTCGTTGCATTTCGCGGATCAAATTAATCGACCAGCAGAATTCTATCCAGAATTGGGAACAGGATTGGCTTTGTATATTATCATGATATTGCTTGTCGCCACTGGTTTCACCCACAGATTTCAACTCATTCCACGCATTAAGTCTCAAACTAGAAAATTCGTGCATGTCGGGCTAACCTTTTCATTTTACATAATAATAGGCATCCACATACTGCACGGCTTAGGTTTTCTGTAGGAAAGCATGCGAGGAAAACTGCGTTTTCGGAGAGAAACGTATAAACGGTTACGTTTTCTTTATGCATGAAAGGTGCGCGTTGAGCATGCGGTGCCAGAAGTGCGGAGAAGAAACGTTTCTGCCTTTTCAATGCATCTACTGTGGCGGTCAATTCTGCGCTGCGCACCGTTTGCCCGAGAACCATGACTGCCCAAAGCTGAAGGTTGCTCGCGCGCCAAAGCAGGAAGCTACGATGCCTAAAGCTTCTAGCGGTTATGAGTACACGGTTACTTTTGGGCAGCCGCAACGTGTTAAAGGACGCGTTTATTTCAGCCCTAAAGAGCTTAAGCATTTGGCGGTTGCTGCGTTGTTGGTTATTGGTATTGGGTTGTCAACTGGTTTGTATTCGGATGTTTTTGGGCAGGTGGAGTGGGTTTACAGTGTTACTTCGTTTACGGTTATTTTAACGGTGTCTTTTTTTCTGCATGAGTTTGCTCATAAAATCGCTGCGCAACGGCAGGGTTTGTGGGCTGAGTTTCGGTTGACGCTTTGGGGTGCAGCTTTGACTCTGGTTTCTGTGCTTACACCTTTGTTTAAAATTATTTCGCCAGGTGCGGTTATGATTTCTGGTAATGCTCATAAAAGCGAGATAGGGAAAATCTCGATTGCTGGTCCTGCAACTAACCTTGTTATATCCTCGATACTGTTAGGTTTAGCGTTTTTGCCGAGTTCGTACTCGGGGATTTTCTTTTTCGGTGCTTTTTTTAACGCTTGGCTGGCTGCGTTCAACCTTATTCCCGTGGGGATTCTCGACGGGTACAAAATTTTCAGTTGGGATAAACGAGTTTGGGCGTTAGTGTTCGCGGTTGCCGTAGCTCTGGCGGTGCCAGCTTACCTGATGTCTTCATCCTACATCTATTAAGCGGTAAGTGCCTGTTTTATTCGCCTCTTACGAAGAGCAGGTAATGGTTGACTACGTAGCTGGCTAGTCCGACTGTGCCAGCTGTTGCGTATGTGTGCAGTCGCCAGCCTTGTTTTTCCCATTCTTGGATTGTTTTGCCCACGTCATCGTGGTGCCCAACCAATATGCATCTCCACTCTTTCACTTTGTTCACCTCGTTAGACTTGGTTGTGGATGCTCAGGGTATTTAACGTTATTTTGAATGTGCGCAAAAAACGTTTAGGGAAACCACTGTTTCTGAAATAGCAAAATTAGTGTTTTTGCGTTTGGGCTTAAATTAGTTCTATTGTGACGTGGACTTCTTCTGGCACGCGGATGCGCATTATGCGTCGCATGACGCGTTCTTCAGAGTCAATGTCTATTAGGCGCTTGTGGATGCGCATTTCCCACCTGT
>CAYGYB010000296.1:0-2110 GCA_964354015.1 uncultured Candidatus Bathyarchaeia archaeon | reverse complement strand
TTCCAATTCAAAGCCTTGCTTATCTCATTGCCAAAGTCAGAAGGCAACTTCAAGGTCTAACCCTCCAAATCGGGCGCGCGCGCAATTTACAAAAATAAAAAAAGGGAAAGAAGCTGCGGAGAAAACGTTTGATTGGCGATATCGCCAGCTGACTGTGGGTTCAAATCCCACCCCCCGCATCTTATGTTTAGGTATGCGTCTCTGAAAGTCTGCTGCTTTGAAGCGTATAATGTTCATGTTCTAATTCGGAATTCGACTTTCGATGAATAGCAATAACTAGCCTGCCATTTTATTTGAAATTAATAAATGATTTATAACCTGTCGTTTTAAATGAACGCTAACAGGAAATTGGAGGGAATGAGAATCAAAAAATCCATCATAGCTGTAGCTGCATTGCTGTTGATTCTAGCGTTAGTCATGAGCATAGGAAACCGCGTAGAGACTTACGCAACTACGCAATCAGGGTATTCGCCAGCGTTGATCGGCGAACTCGGTGAGGCTTCGACCGTGCTTGTTTACTCACAGATCGACGCAACAGTCAAGATATACCTGCCCGACATATATTGGGTTCCAACGACCCAGTACATTCTGGTGCCAGTGTCTGTCGGCGCCATGGCCTCAGGCTTCTTCGTCAACTCCAACGGTTACATTGCCACTGCTGGACACGCCGTTTTTTGTTTCACCCACACCGACTTCACTCAAGATCTGTACACGAAGTATTTCTTGACTTACACGTCTTTTGAAGTCCTGCTGAACGCGCTCGAAGCTGAGGGATACTACTTCACTCCTGAAGGACAAGCAACCTTGCTGGCTTACGTTGAGACCTACGGAGAAATTCAAGACTCAATCCGTCAAGTCTACGCTGTGCTCGGCGAAGTCAAAGCAACACTCACCGACGTGCAATCAAAGGGCTGGCTGGCAAGAGTCGTCGCCGTAAGCCCGTACATCGAAAGAGACATTGCGATCCTGAAAGTGGAGCTCACAAACTGTCCTGTATTGACAGTTGGTGACTCCGACAAAGTAGTCACAGGCGACGATGTTTCCATGTTCGGGTTCCCAGCGGTAGTAACATTCCACGCTGAACTCGGCCCGGAAACAACGCTGGCACCATCAATGACCAGAGGCATAATAAGCGCAAAGAGAACCACCAACTCTCAGACACCCTGCTTCCAGACTGACGCTATGATAACACACGGCAACAGCGGCGGTCCAGGACTGAACAACATGGGAGAAGCGATAGGAGTATGCAGCCGAGGCTCAATCTCCGAAACAGGTCAACAAGTCGCAGGCTTCGACTTCATAATCCAAAGCAACGTTTTGAAATCCTTCTTGACAGAAAACAGCGTAAGCAACCAGAAAGGCCCAGTTGACAACGCCTTCCTGCAAGGCCTGCAGTACTTCTACGCGAAACATTACTCACTGGCAAAGCAAAAATTCGAAGTCTGCACCGGACTATTTGACTATCATTGGCGAGCCCAAGCCCTGATAAAAGACTGCAACGCAGCAATCGCACGCGACGAAGACGTCCCGCTTCCAACCGCACACATCACACCATTATCAATAACAATAACACTTGGACAATCAGTGCCTTTGACGTCAACAATCACAGGCGGAACAACACCATACACCTATCAATGGTACCAAAACGGAACCTCAGTCCAAGCTGCAACCTCAAACACTTGGAGCTTCACACCAACGACTGCCAACAAATACGCAATATACCTTAACGTTACAGACGCTAATGGGGAAATTGCCCAATCCGAAACCGCATACGTGAGCGTCGCACAACCTCAAGGCACAGTCCTAGGCGACTCGTGGATGCTGATTTTGGTCTTGATTGCAGTGGTTGCCGTTGTTGCAGTTGTCGCATTGGTTCTAGTGACTAGAAGAGCACCACATCCTGCGAGTAGCATGTAACCGTCTTCCAAACTTCCATACCACTTTTTCTATATCAGACAATCCGGGTGAACGCAAGAATGGGAACTGACTTGCTTAAACGCGCTGTAAGGTTGATGAACGGATCCTGAAGTCAGCCGAACATCATCTTTCCAGCATAAAAGTCTTCCTTTCTATGACCCGCGATGGGATTCTGTCCATCAGCATTCTCTCC
>CAYGYB010000295.1:0-2115 GCA_964354015.1 uncultured Candidatus Bathyarchaeia archaeon | reverse complement strand
GACACGGAGTTTGTCTCCGAGCACACCTACCGGCCGCGGTTGTGCTTGGTGCAGTCTGCTTCTTCGCAGAAAAAGGGTTATGGTGCGGTCTCCGGGATTTGAACCCGGGTCGTCAGGTTGGGAACCTGATGTTCTAACCAAACTAGACTAAGACCGCTTGATTTAAGGCTTGAATCTTTGAGATTTGGCTTTTAACCACCTGGTCAACTGTTCAATGAGGGATTACTCAATAAAGTTTTCCCCCCTTTCTGGTGCTGGCTAACTGAGAAATGTGAATTTTCACCAATGGACATAGGAAGGAGTTGCCACAAAACGCTAGCACACAAAACTGTAAAGGTCAATGGATTCCTTGGAATGTTTGTGAAGTGAAGAATGAAACAGCGTGTTGGAAAAATAAATAAGCTACTTCCATGGAATAAAAGATTGGGCGATTTCTTTGAAAGAACAAGAAAACAGTGAGGCTATAATTCAATTCGAATTGTACAGGCTCATAAAGAACAATCTCTCTGCTTCTAACTCTGCAACAGTTAAATATTCAAATATAGAACCAGAAAAGTCTGTTAAAGCGGGTTCAGTAGACTTATTAGTTGAAGCCAAGACCGATAATAGAATTATTCCTTTTTTAGCAATTGAAGTAAAGAAACCCTCTGGACGAAGTTTTAGGTTATACAAAGAAATATCAGTGAAGCAAATAGAGAGATATGCAAGAGAACTGAAGTCGCCCTATTCTGCTTTGGTTGACGGAGAAGTGTTAAGACTATTCAACTATGACCAGACCAACCAAGACTTCACTAATTTAGGTGACTATCTTGTCCAATTGTTTGATGACCAGATTAAGTGTTTTCTCTTAGCATTGCTTAGGCTGCATGAGAATAAACAAACGATGTTAAGTTTGCCTAAAGCACCTCCATTCAGTGCGGAGAAACTTGAAAGAGAATTGAGCGGTATAACCAAGATGCTAACTGAAACATTCGATCAGCTCGGAACGTCCGAAGGATTTCGACTAGTTTCCAAACCAAATGAGCGAACTATTGGTAAGTTTCTTAGTTTTAGCTCCTTCAATAGCGTGTTACGTCTAAGAGTGGAAAGAGAAAAGCGGAAACTCTCAGAAGATACTTCTTTCATTTATTTGGAACTATCAGAACTTAGAGACAAACTGGGAACTGGGCCTCTGAAAGTGCTATTAACCAAACTCAAGAAAATACCATGTTTTGAGTGGATAAAACCTGAAAATGCAGAAAAAGATGTTGGTTTTACTTGGAAGAACCTCAGAGACATTAACTTGATAGAAAAGGTTAGTACAGAAGACCTGAAAAAGAAATTAACAGAATGGTTTCTTGAACTCAGTGGTAACGCAAACATAAAATGACTATTCTATAACAAGCACACTTCTGCGTATTAAGACGCAACGAAAAGGGCAAGTTACTTTACTAAAACTCCCTCAGTTTAGCAATTGCGACCTAACCCTTGAAACATCTTCACAGCCTTAAACTCAGCCACCTTAAAGACAAACCACTTCAAACTTTTATTCCACCAAACCCAAATTAATAGCACAATCGTTATTTCCCACAAACAATAAAACAACACACAAGACAGGAGAAAAACGCGCTTATGCCCAAAAACTTCACCTACGCAAACGCAGGAGTAAACCGCGAACAACGCCACGAATCCAAAAAAGCATTGAAAACGCTAGAGCAAACTTACAAGCACAACCGCTATGGGGCAGTTATGCATTTGCCGTACAGCAACATTTTCCCCTTCACCAAAAACACCTATTTGGACTTGACTATAGAAGGCGTAGGCACCAAAGTCCTCATAGCGCAACTGGCAGAAAAATACGATAGCATAGGCGTAGACGCCGTAGCCATGACCGTGAATGACGTTATCCGTTCAGGCGCTACTCCGCTTGCCATTTCAGACAACATTCACGCGCAAGCCAGCAACCCCCGCCTCGTCAAGGAATGGCTCGCAGGCATAGCTAAAGGTGCAGAAGACGCGGAATGCCCAGTTGTCAGCGGAGAAATAGGCGACGTATCCGAAATAATAAAAGGCACAGCAGAAGGCGCAGGCTTCGACATGGTCGTCGCAGCCATAGGACAAGTTGCCAAACCAGAC